>JAQVBK010000233.1 GCA_028690365.1 Candidatus Cloacimonadota bacterium | reverse complement strand
AAACACAAAATGTGATGTGGGCAATAAGAACAGTAATCATTCCAGTTTTGAATCTTAGAAAATTGTACAATAGAGCCATCGAAACTCCCATTAGAATATCCGGCATAATCAAAGGTAAAAAAACCAAACCCGATAGCATTTTTGCTCCTGAGAATTTTTTGTTTTCCAGTGCTATTGCACCTAATGTTCCCAAGACTGTTGAAATGATTGTAGAAAGAAAAGCGATCATCATTGTATTGCGAAACGCAAGCTGGATTTCATCATTAGTAAAGAGATCGGCATAATATTTTAAAGTAAAACCCTGCCATCCCGACACTATTCTGGAATCGTTAAAACTGAATATTACCATTATCAGGATTGGGATGTAGAGAAAAATCATAATTAATGAAAAATTTAGATGACCCAGTAATTTGAATACTCTTGCTTTTCGATATGATTGTGTTCTGTTTTTCATAAGATTCCAATTTTAAGTAGTTTTTTCATTTCTAACTTTTTTGAAGATACTGTAGCAGATTAACAATACAATAGTTACCAGAAGCAATAACGCAATAGACATGGCAGAAGCCAATGGCCAGTTTCTTGGAATACTTTTAATTTTATATGTAATCAGCTGACCAATGAACAGTGAATTTTGATGACCAACGAGTTGAGGCACAATATAAGTACCCAAAGCAGGGATGAAAACAAGAATGATTCCGGCGAAGATTCCTTCCATCGATAAAGGCAGAGTAATTTTCAGGAACGACTTAAATTCAGTTGCACCTAAATCCATAGCAGAATTCAATAAAGTAAAATCTATCTTTTCCAGAACACTGTATAACGGTAATATCATGTAGGGCAGATAAATATAGACGGTGACTACAATTACGGCAAAGTCTGTTCGTAAAAACCTGACAGGTGTATCCAACAAACCGATGTTAATCATGAACTGATTGAGTACTCCATTTTCTGATAAGAAAATCCTCCAGGAGAATATTCTTATGATGTAATTAGTCCAAAAAGGTATAATGATGAGGATCAAAAGAAAATTTTTAATTTTCTCTGAGCTTCTTGCAATGTAGTATGCTATGGGATATCCGGTTAGCAGACAGATAAGAGTGGATAAAAAAGCCAATCTGAAAGAAAGAAGAAAGGGTCTAAGATAAATTGGTTTGAAAAGATCACTGTAAGCATTCAGGGAGAATCGGAATTCTATGTTATAGATTGAAGGGGTTAAAAATGAATAGATTGTAACAATGAGAAAAGGAATGAAAAAGAAAAAAATCAGCCAAAAAAGGACTGGTCCGGATAGAAGCCAACTATTTGCATTTTGAGTCTTTATCTTTTTTTCTTCGACTGAATAGATTGCATTGAGTTCCGAATCTCTATCCTCAGTTCTTTTAAAGAAATTTATCATGATGAATCCTAAACTGATTTCTTTCTCGAGAAACCGATTGATTGTTCCAGTTTATTTAGTTCTTCTTGAGAATAATCTTCAAATGTCTCATTAATGAGATGAGTGTCAGTATCATGCCAGAATAAGAAAACTTTATCTTCCCAATCCAGGGCTTTGTCGTCGAAATAAACTCTTTTGTGCTGGCTGAATATCTTGAAGCGCAGTTCCCCAACTTTTACTATGTATTGAGTATGAGTTCCAAGATAAAGAATATCTTCGATAGTGCCTTGTAAAATATTAAAATCATCTTGTGATTTTGGTTTTCGTTTGGATACGGCAATCTTCTCAGGTCTCAATGATAGTGCTATTGTTTTTCCTATCTCAGGTTTAAAATGAAATGTGCTATCAATCATAAAAGTATTTGTTTTCCCATCACTGCATTCCAGTTCTACATATTCATCTTCAATTCCAACTACTTTTCCTTGAATCAAATTGGTGTCGCCGATAAAATATGCCGAGAAGATAGAACTTGGTCTCTCATAAATATCATCAGGTAAACCTTCCTGAATAATCTGTCCGGCATTCATAATTGCAACTCTGTCAGAAATACTCATTGCTTCCCCCTGATCATGGGTAATATAAATGAAAGTTATTCCGACCGCATCATGAATATTCATTAATTCAATAAGCATATGTTGTCTGAGTTTCAAATCTAAAGCTGCCAAAGGCTCATCCAGAAGAAGAACCTTCGGTTTATTAATCAGAGCTCTGGCTATTGCGATTCTCTGTTTCTGACCTCCACTTAATTTTCCAGGATATTTATTTTTCTGATCCTCCATTTTAACTAGTTTTAACATCTCAATAACTCTTTCTTGGATTTCATTTTTATCAATTTTTTTTATTCTGAGGCCAAATGCCACATTATCAAAGATAGTCATGTGCGGGAATAATGAGTAATTCTGAAAGACAGTGTTGACTGGTCTTTTGTAGGGTGGAAGCATAGTTATGTCTTGATTCCCAATAAAGATTTTCCCCTGACTTGGAGCTTCAAATCCTGCGATCATTCTAAGAAGTGTTGTTTTGCCGCATCCACTGGGACCCAAAAAAGAAAACAATTCTCCCTGATTAATCTCCAGAGTTACACTGTCTACGGCTTTAAAATTCTCGTAGTACTTGCTTAATCCTTCAAGTTTAAGAGTATCCAATTAAACCTCCTTCTGTTTGCAAATTTTCAGGATCATGTATATAAGGCAATATTTTTCTCTTTAATAAAGAAATATCTTGCAAGTATGAATTGTTTTGATAAGCAATTTAAGAAAATACTTGCAACTGTGGTTGAAAGAAAAAATTTTGCCCTAAGGAGAATTGATGAAAAACAGTATACATGAATTTCTCAAAGATATAAACAATTACGAGACTCGCTATTATTATAATTTGATGAGAAAACGCATAACAAGAATCTTGCTTGTTTGTACTTATTACGATGCTTACATATTTGAAGAGGATGGAAAGCTTTCAGAACAGGTCTCAGGAGAATACAATGCCTTGAATCTGACTTCTGCTCCGTTAATCAAAAATGTACATTCAGGGAAGGATGCATTAATAGAATTGGCTTCCAATGATTATGATCTGGTAATTACTTCTTACCGCATTGGTGAGATTACACCTTTCGATTTTGCCAAAGAAGTAAAAAATAAATTTCCTCATATACCTATAGTGTTGCTTTTGAATGTTCTCTCAGATATTTCTGTAATTGAAAAAAAGAATGAAATAAAAGAATACATTGACGAGGTATTTGTCTGGAATGGCGACTCTAAAATATTTCTGGCAATTGTTAAATTATTCGAAGATTCTTGGAATCTGGAAGAGGATACAGAAAATGGATTGGTCAGAATAATATTGCTGATTGAAGATTCAATTCACTACTATTCCATTTTTTTGCCAGTTTTGTACGCTGAAATCATGAAACATATTCAACAATTGATTTCATCAGAACTTAACGACCATCAGAAACTACTCAGAATGAGGGCAAGACCTAAAGTTATTCTTAAACACTCATATGAAGATGCTTATGATTTTTTCACTAGATACAAGAAATATGTATGGAGTGTTATTTCCGATGTCGAATTTGCCATGAATGGAGTTATTAACCCGAAAGCGGGAGTGAAGTTTATCTCATTTATCAAAAAAGAATTGCCTCACTTGCCTTGTCTTCTACAATCTTCCGAATTGTCAAATAAGAAAGACGCAGATGCTTTACATTCCGGATTTATCCATAAGTATTCCAAAGAATTACTAAAGTGTTTGAGAGATTTTATAAATTACAGTCTGGGTTTTGGAGATTTTATTTTTCATGATCAGGGTAAGACTTTCAAGGCTTCGAATTGGATGGAATTGGAACAAACCATCAAAGAGATATCTCCACAAACATTGAGATATCATGCAGAAAACAATCATTTTTCAATCTGGTTAAGTGCAAGAGGTGAACCACAAATTGCTATGAAGATGAGAGAAAAAATGATTGATGATTTTTACGATGTGGAAGAGGTGAGGAGATTCCTGATAGAAATCATTAGGTTCATTCGAAACAGAAGAAATCGTGGAAATGTTATTGAATTCAATGCTTCTGATTTGGAATATGAAGATGAAATTGTGAGAATGGGCGAAGGTTCTTTTGGTGGAAAGGGAAGAGGTCTGACTTTTATGAATCATTTTATGATTCGGCAAGGTATCAACAACTTTCTGGATAGTTGTAAGATAAGAATACCCAAAACCGCTATTATTGGTGTTCGGGAATTTGAACTGTTTTTAGAAGAAAATCAGATATCTTCACAAATCGTAGAAGAGGATGATGATCTAATAAAAGATAGATTTCTAAAAGGTGAACTGTCCAAACCTCTTATGAATAAATTAGAAATTTATGCGAAGTCAATTGATAAACCTATTGCAGTAAGATCATCCAGTTTATTGGAAGATTCACAGTTCCAACCTTTTGCTGGCGTATATGCTACATATATGTTGCCAAATAACTCACCCGACTGGGAAACGAGATTGCTTTATATTTGCCAGGCAGTAAAACTTGTTTTTGCCTCTACATTTCTAAAAAATGCTCAAAGATACATTGAAAGTCTGCAGTATAAATTTGAAGAAGAAAAAATGGCGGTTATCATTCAGCAGGTTGTAGGGAATAGATATGAAGATTTATTTTACCCTCATTTTTCAGGAGTTGCTCAATCTCATAATTACTATTCTACAAACAACATGCTGCCTGAAAGTGGTATTGTATCATTGGCTTTTGGATTGGGTATAACTGTGGTGGAAGGAGAAAAGGTTTTTATATTCTCTCCGGCAGAACCTAATAGGGATATTGTAAGTGTGGAACATTTGCTTAAACATTCACAAACCGGTTTTTATGCAATTGATATGAGTCACACAATCATTGATCTAAGCTCAGGTGAAGCAGCAACGCTGAAAAAGGTAGATATCTATGATGCTTTAAAACATCGAACTCTTGATCAGGTTGCTTCCACTTACGAATACGAGAATAGCAGATTATTACCAGGAATTCATTCAGGTGGTTCCAAAGTGATAAATTTTGCCAATATTCTGAAATATAATTCATTTCCCTTATCCCAGATACTTAAACGCATTCTTGATGAGGGTAAAAAAGCACTAGGAACACCTATTGAGATAGAATTTGCAGTTGATTTGACAAAAGATGAATCTGTGGGGTTTCTGCCTACATTTTATTTATTACAGAT
>JAQVBK010000232.1 GCA_028690365.1 Candidatus Cloacimonadota bacterium | reverse complement strand
AAAGAATTCCAGATAAGATATTTTCTTGTCATTCAGGAGGTTCTTGAATGCCGATATTCTGGTTGAATATTCTAGGGGTTCTTTCAGATTAGAAAGGAAGATTGGGATAAAATTATTGGAAATCTTCTTTTCTTCCCAGGCTTCTATCTCATTGTGATTCATTTCCGAAAAAGTATTGAAGAAGGCAGGATATTTGGAATTCTCATTTATCTGACATTTCCAGCGGTTTGCGACAACAGCAAATTGCGGATTAGTTGCATTAATCACCGGAATTTTACCGGAGATAGCTAAGGCAGCCTGCTTAGCGAGATTGTAATCTGTTTCCACAGCGTTGGCAACTGCTCCTGCTTTCCGCATAAGATTTGCTATAGTGGCTTCAGTTTGTTTTTTTTGTACTTCAATCAATCCGGTGGACTCGATTATTTTCAGCAACGAAAAGAATATCTGACCAATAGCTGAGCGCGGAGGTTGATCGGGTTTGAGTTCTATCCAGCTGCAAGAATCTCCGAATTTTTCCTTCAAAATACCGCCGGATGTTATAAAGGCAGCTTGGTTTGTGAGTTTAAAAGCTTCAGAAAAAGCAGTCAGGGTTTCAATTGTGTTACCTGAATAGCTTATGGCAATAACAAAAGTTAAACTGTCAATGAATGGCAGATTGTAATCTTTTACAACTTCAATCGATACTGTTTTGCCGAACAGAGTTTTGAGAAGGTCGCCAGAAATAGCCGAACCGCCCATTCCCAGAACAACAATTCGGTTGAAATCATTTTTCAGGGGGAAAGAGTTTTTCCCTATGTGAATATTTGAATTAAAATAAGCAAAATAGATTTGTTCAGGAAGATGAATGACTTTGTGATACATATCCTGAGAGTCGAATTTTTCTTTGAGTTCTAAAAAGTCTGACATTTTGATTCCTTTAAATTATTCGTTTATTAAGTTTTTTGAATTCATTGTATTTATCCACAGTTTTATTTTCCAGCTCAAATCCTTTTTTGCCCATCATTGCATAAGTAGCAATTTTACCGGCTTCTACACCAGGCTGATCCAAGGGGTTTACCTCCAGCAATTTGCCGGTGAAAACCGTCTGAACTTCGTACATGAAAATAAACTGTCCTATCGTTTCTTCGCTAATTTCCGGCAGAGTTATATTGCAATTGGGACGTCCGGCTTCAGTTAAAGCTATTTCGGTAGCGTATCTTTCAGTATTCAGAAGTGTGCTAAGCTTTTTCCCAGCCAGATAGTTTACTTCGTCTCTTTCAAGATAGATTTTCGGGATTTTGTAGTCGTGTTTGAAATTCTCTACAGTGATGAAAGTAGTAACCTTGTCGTTAGGACCTTCTACATATAGTTGAACCTGAGAATGCTGATCGGTTGTACCGAGAGCTTTAACAGGTGTCTGACCCACCATGATCTGTTGTTTCCTTGTGTTGAATTGTTTTCCAAGACTTTCTGCCCAGAGTTGACGATACCAATCTGCCAGAAGATAAAGCGGATTGGAATAGGGCATCATCACGGAAATGTTTTTCCCGTCTGTCATATAAAAATAATGTAATAGACCGTTCATGTAGGCGGGATTTGCAAAAATATCCGTGTTTTCGCAGGAAGGTTTTATCATTGCAGCACCCTTTAGAAGTCTCTCAATATCTATGCCCACAAATGCTGATGAAAGCAGACCTACATCAGTTAGGACAGAGAATCTGCCACCAACATTATCGGGGACTATAAAACTGGTAATATTATCTTTGTTGACCACTTGTCGCAGAAATCCTTTTTCCTGATCGGTGGTAATCACCAGGTTTTTTTTGTAATTCTCTCCCAGTTCTTTTTTGAGTATTTCCAGAATAATCATGAAAACACTCATAGTTTCAGCAGTAGTACCTGATTTGGTAATTACGTTGAAGAGAGTTCTTTTGATATTGATTTTTGAAAGCATGTCATGAAGCATATAAGGATCTACGTTATCACATACATGAAGATTTTTCAGAGGTTTTACTGCTTTAATTGCGGAGTAAATTGCGCTGTTCCCTAAAGCTGAACCTCCTATTCCGAGTACTACAAAATCATCAAAGTTATCTTTTTCTTTTTTTACGAAATCTAGAATCCTGGTAATGTTCTGTTCCGGCAATTCATAAAATCCCATGATATCTTTTTTTCTGTCATTTTGGATTTCTTCATGGGCTTTCTGAATTAGATGCATGTAATTTAGTATGCGGGCTTCAGTAATACCGGTTGGAATTTTTGAACTGTATAACAAATTAGTATAATCATAAGTAATCATATAATCTCCTTAAATCAGATTGGTTTTTATATCACGACTACAGCTTAATTCAAGAAGTCTGTCTACTCTGATCTCTGTGGTTTTCAGATCAGTATCAATAATTTTCTTTTTGATTACAGCCAGAGCATTTGGATTAATACTGAGCTCATTAACTCCTAATCCAAGCAGGAGTTGAGTATACATTGGTTCAGAAGCCATTTCACCACAAATTGATATGGGAATGTTAAATTTTGCTGCATTATCGGCTGCAATTTTTATCATTCTGAGAATGGCAGGATGCAAAGAATCATAGTATTTGTTGACCATTTCGCTGTTACGGTCAACTGCAAGTGTATACTGTACCAAATCATTAGTGCCTATACTGAAAAAATCGCAATTCTGGGCAAGATGGTCTGAAATAATAACAGCCGAGGGCACTTCTATCATGATGCCGACTTCAATTTCTTTACAGTAATCAACGTTTTCTTTTTCCAATTCCAGCATAGCTTCTTTGAGATGTTTTTTTGCCTTGTGTAATTCTTCAACACTTGAAATCATGGGGAACATAATTTTTGCAGTACCGAATTTTGCAGCTCGTAAAATTGCTCTAAGCTGAGTTTTAAATATATGTGGTTGTTCGAGTGCAAGTCTGATGCCACGACATCCCAGATAAGGGTTTGCTTCTTTGGCAGTGTATATCACATGGGAGAGCTTATCTCCTCCCATATCAATAGTCCTGATAGTAACAGGACGAGGGTGCATTTTCTCCAGTATTCTACGATATATAACAAATTGTTCTTCCTCTGAAGGAAGGTCTCTTCTGTCGAGATAAATAAATTCTGTTCTGAATAATCCGATTCCATCATTCTTGAGACCACTGATCAATTCAATCTCATCAGGGATTTCTATATTATTGTATAATTTGATCCTTTTACCGTCTCTGGTTACAGCTTCCAGATTTTCAATTTTCTTTAATTCTTTCTTTTCCTGGAGTTCATTCTCATAAAGTCCCCTGTAATACTTTAGGGTCTCTTCGTCAGGTTCAATTATTATTTTCCCGGAAGTTCCATCGATTATAATTTCCACCGGATTATTGGCGAGATCCAATAAAGATGGAACTGCAACTACTGCCGGTATACCAAAAGCTCTGGCGATGATTGAGCTGTGTGAGGTAAAGGTGCCCTTTTCAGTGCAGATGCCTGAGATTTTCTGTTTAAAAAGTATTGTTAACTGTGATGGGATTATTTCTGAAGCCACAATGATAGAATCTACAGGAATAACAGAAGGTTCATCGTTTTTTCCATTTAGTTTGTTAAGAAATCGTATTCCTACATCTTCATAATCAATAGCTCTTTGTGCGTAAAAATTGTTGTTCATATTTCTGAAAAGTTCAGTTACTTCGATGAAATGTTTGGAAATTGCGGTTTCCAAACTGAGGAGTTCTTCTTTAATCATGAAATGAATATTCTTTATAAACTCAGGATCCTGAACGATCATCTTGTGCGTGTACAGTATTTCTTTATCGTCTTTTGTATAAGTGTATTTTTCGATTAGTTCATCCATGTCAGAGACGATTTCTTTCAAAATTTGCTCAAAATTCTTCAGTTCTTCAGAAACCTGATGAGCAGATATTTGGGTAGAGGCTATTCTCAAAGAAGGTTTCGTCAGTAAGTGAGAATGACCAATTGCAATTCCCTTTGAAACCGGTAAACCGTTAATTATTTTCATCATTCTTCCCCGAATCTTGATTCAAACAGGTCAATCAGTTTTGTCATCACAAATTCTTCATCCGGACCATCAACGATCAATTCAATCTGTGAGCCCTGTTCTGCTGCCAGCATCATCAAGCCCATGATGCTTTTGGCGTTAACTTCCATATCATCCTTAATAATCATAACTTTTGATTGATACATTGAGGCAGTTTTTACTACCAATGAACAAGGTCTGGCATGGAGTCCCAGTTTATTTCTGATAACTACAAATTTACTTACCATTTCTTACTCCGGTTCAATTGAGATATTTTTTCTTATACGGGATTTTTTGGTGATTTGTTCTCGTTGTCTTTTCGAGAATACTTCATTTGCATCATATCCCATCAGATGCAAAATGTGATTCATAGCAATTACTTCTATCACTACTGAAGTGTTTTTCCCTGATGAAACCGGTAGAATGACGTAGGGTATGTTTACACCAAGAATATTTACAAAATTTTGTCTTTCGTTAAGTCGGTCGACTTGCATTTTATTAGCTTCAGTCAGTGAAACAAGGTGTACCTGTAAATCAACACGTTTGTCCATTCTAACTGCTTCCACGCCAAACATTTTCTCTACATCAATAATTCCTGCTCCTCGAAGCTCCATAAAATATCCACAGTTGTTGACTGAGGTTCCGATAATATAGTCATCTTTCAAGATCATTCTGACCATATCATCAGATACTAAACGATGACCTCTTTCTACCAGGTCGAGAGCACTTTCGCTTTTACCCATTCCACTTTCCCCCGTAATAAAGACACCGGCTCCGAAAACATCCACCAAAGTGCCGTGGATAGATCTTTCGGGAGCAAAAAGATTGCGGAAAAATCTGTGAAGCCCGTAAAATAGAATATCAGTGGATAAGCGGCTGGAGAAGATTGCAATTTTTTTCTCATTTGCCAGTTCTTCAAAGTGATAAGGCAATGACAAGCCTTTTGAAATTATTATACAGGGAATGGCGAAATCAAACATGTCTCTTAGTCTCTGATAGAGGACTTCTTTTTTCAAGGATTCCATATAATGAATTTCGGTTTCACCCAGGATTTGTACTCGTTTATAATCGAAGAGATCGTGGAAACCTGCTAAAGCCAGACCTGGTTTATTGATGTGGGGTTCAGTGATGATGTTTTCAAGAGTTAAAGAGTTGGT
>JAQVBK010000231.1 GCA_028690365.1 Candidatus Cloacimonadota bacterium | reverse complement strand
TCATATTTCAGCAAATGAGCAATCAAAGAAATATCCATTTTTTCATTGATTTGTGTCACTTCAAACTTGGTTTCTTTACATAAATATCTGAAAACCAGCTTGCCTATTCTACCAAAACCATTAATTCCTATTTTTATAGCCATTTTTATCACCTTATATCGAAATTTTTTTAGTTATTGTTAGTGTATGATATTTGAGGTTAGTCAAGAAATTGAGAGGGATGGCCTGAATTTGATGAAAATTTCTGCGGAAGAAAAGCTTATTTATGTATTGAATAATTGCTGAAAGTTTTCTATTGTTTTTAGATTCTTTGAATCTGATAGCTTTTATTACATCATCAAAATACAGTAATATTTCATGTCTGTTTCCAATATCCCGAACGTTTTCAATAACTATCAGCAATTCAGTCTCCTCAAATGTGATAAGCTTTGCTGTTTTTTGACGTCGAATCTGTCAAGTCGGAAATGTGTTTATTAATAAATTATGAAAGGATTGTTTATCATATATTGACGTAAATTAAATCCAATCTGTGTTTAAGGTGAAATTGCCAAAAAAAAGAATTTGCAGAATTCCGATAGTTTTAGCTTTCAGTAATAAAAAAAGGGAAACGAATCTAAAATAAAAACTGATCTAAATCAGTAGGTTTTTTGACTGAGAAAAATTTATAAAAGACTGTTCATTAATATTATACAGTACATGAAGTTGCAGGGGATGATTATTCTCAATTTTGGGATGATTGAATGTGCAAATTCTCCGCAAACCAATTTTTTCCATCACCTTTATAGATTGTTTATTCAAGATTGATGTGAAAGAGTAGATATCCTTAAATTTCAGAATGTTAAAGCCATAAAGCAGACATTTCTTTGCTCCTTCAGTTGCAAATCCATTGTTCCAAAATCTGTTATCCAATCTCCAACCTATTTCGATACAGGGAGTGAAATCTGACACAAATGTTGCTGTCAAGAACCCAATGTAGCCGATAAACTCCTTTGTGTTTTTTTTGTCCACAGCCCATAATCCATATCCAAAATTTTTAAAATGATTCACAATCCTTTCTACAAATTCATCAGATTGTTTATTAGTAAGGGTGTTCGGAAAATATTTCATTACTTCTGCATTTGAGTTCATTTTAGCAAAGGGCAGCTTATCTCTATCCTGCCACTGCCTGAAGCCTAATCTGTCTGTTTCAAACTCGTACATTAGTTAGCTCTCCTGATTCTGTAATATATCATGATTTTTTTATAAGACGGGAAATTTATTATCAGTTTACTGTCAATACAACTGTTATCATCTATACTTCTTTAATTATCTATAACATTGAGGACATCAAATGCAATACATCGGAATACTTCTAAATCTTTTGCAAAATTGTTTTTTATGTTATGTTTTAGAAGACAAAAAATCAGGGGAAATCATGTTAAATAATAAACAACCAAAGAACTATTCGAATGAGAGTTGCATTTTATGAAAATCTATCTGATTCTAATCCTGAGTTTATCTCTTTGTGTTTTGGCAAACGGAACTGAAGCCGATAATAGTGCTAAATACTGGAAGCTATACGACAATGCTCAAGGTGCTGACGCAAAGGTAAAAATTCTCACAGAGTATTCAGATCATATCTACTACAATAATCCTGAATTTCAAGAGATGTTGTACGAAGTTGACAAACTTCTGCCTGAAATAGAAAATCCCTATTGGAAGTATAAATTATTTACTGTACATTTATCAATCAATCTATTCGATGAAGATTTTGACACAGCAGAACGGTATTTGCAATTGACCAGACAAATTGCCGAGGAAACTAAGATTGACAGTATAGTTTATGAACAGAAGCAGACTGAAGGCTATTATCTTGATTTCATTGGAAAGTCACAAGAAGCTCTTGTTTTCTACAAAGAAATTTATGACTATATAATTGAGAAAAAATCACCTGCGTATATCAGCAATTTTATTGATAATCTGGTGTTGGTTTATGAAAAACTTTATTTGTTTGATTCAGTAATAAAGACCTATCTGGATTTCCTTTCATACTGCGAAAACAGAAATATTACAGATTATCATTTCTCTATTCATAATGGCATAGCATATACATACACATACATCAAACAAACTGATGAAGCGGTGAATTATTTTGAATCAGCTCTGGATTTTGCAGAAATGGAACAAAATAGAGATAAAATCTCAATAGTTCTTAGTAATCTAGGAAGTATACATCTGGATTTAAATGATTACGACAAAGCTATTGATTATTATAAAAGATCAATCGATGTTATAGGTGAAGAAGATTCTCAAAATCTGGCAACTTCGTACAACAATTTGGGGGTTGCTCAAACAAGTTCCGGTGATTACACTGGAGCTGAAAAAAACATATACAAGGCAATAGAACTTTATAAAGAAAAAGATTTAGAGGATGACTATGCAAATGCTTACCTCAATCTTGCAGATTTGTTTGTGAGATCAAACAGACTTGAAGAAGCTGAGACATATCTGAATCAGGGACTTGAAATCCTTACTTTCCAGAAAACACCTTTTCAATATACCAAAGGATTGAAAATAAAATCATCATTTTATGAGGCAAAGAAAGATTTCAAAAAAGCTCTGGAAGCTTACAAACAACACATTGATTATGAAAGCAAATATTTCGATATGGAAAACTCAATGCGAGCTGCTACCCTGGAGAAAAGATATCAAAGTGAAAAAAGAGAACAGGAAATCGAGATATTAAGAAAGAATGATCAGATTAAACAGATTCAAATTAACAAAAACAAAACGCTCATGTATTTTTATCTGGCAGTTTTTATTTTTCTGGTAGTAATAATTATGAGTATCTATTTGAGATATAAGCAGAAAGTAAAAATGAATGACTTACTGCAACAGCAAAAGAAATCATTGGAAGAAACTTTGAAAAACCTCAAGGTCGCTCAGAATGAGATTCTTGAACTCGAACGAAAGAACTCTATTCTGGCAATGATTGTTACTGCTAACCACGAGTTAAACCAACCCTTAATGATATTGAGAAGTAGGGTGGATATGCTGCTATTGTCTTTGGGAAACGAGAATTTTACTGAATCTCAACAAAGATATCTCAAGAAAATTGACGAGTCTTTTGAAAGAATTGATAATATACTAAAAAAATATCGCGATTCCGAGAATCTTAGATTTGAGGAATATGCTGGTGATGATAGTATGATAATTTTTGATTAACCAATTTTAATCAAATTCAATAAATTATTCTTCTAGCTCTTGTGTTACTAAATTGACAATTCTTACAAAAAGAAACGGCAGAAAGAAAGTTCTTATCTGCCGTAGATAATTTTGCTTTTATGCTTTAGACATAAGTAAAACTAATGTCGCTGTGTTGGCTATATCTTCGGCAGAACAACCTCTGGAGAGATCACAGATCGGAGCAGCTAGCCCCTGTATTACAGGACCAATAGCTTCGGCTCCTGCCAAACGTTGAGTTAGTTTGTATCCGATGTTTCCTGATTGCAGATCAGGGAAAATTAAAACATTTGCCTGCCCGGCTACGCTGCTGCCGGGAGCTTTGGATTTCGCTACTTTGGGTACAATAGCTGCATCAAGCTGAAGCTCACCATCAAATTCAAAGTCAGCTTTTCTTTCTTCCAATATTTCTCTGGCTCTGATAACTTTATCGACTAACTCATGTTTTGCGCTTCCCTTGGTGGAAAATGACAAAAGTGCAACTTTGGGCTGATCTCCCAAAAGTTGTTTTCTGGTGAGTGCTGTGCTCATAGCAATGTCAGCTAATTGCTCAGAAGTTGGGTCAGGAACTACAGCACAGTCTCCAAACAGATAAACTACTTCTTCTGTTCCTTGGGGTACTACCATAATGAAGGAGCTTGAAACGGTTTTTAAGCCTTTTGCTACACCTACTACCTGAAGAGCAGATCTAAGAACATCTCCTGTAGTATTTGCTGCTCCTGCCACCATGCCATTGACTTCTTTAAACTGAACCATTAATGCACCGAAATACAGTTCATTTTTTGATAGCTCAATTGCTTTTTCTCTGGTTAATCCCTTCTCTTTGCGGCGTTCGTAAAGAAATTCAGCGAAATCATCGAACCTTGGATGTTCTTCCGGCATAATAATTTCAGCTCCGTCAATGTTGACGCCATTATGGGCAGCATTTTTCAAAACCGCTTCTTTCTCTCCAACCAATACTACGCCACAGAGTTTTTCTTTCAAAATCATTTCTGTGGCAATAAGGGTTCTTTTGTCACCGGATTCTGGTAAAATTACTTTTCCGTTAATCAATTTCGCTTTTTCCCAAAAGTCTTTCAGAATATTCATATTAAACCTCACTAAATGAATTTATGGTCAATTTTTTCAATGCCAAAACTTTGTAAATTGAAAAAAAGATAAAAATTTGACCAATATTTATGAAATTAATTAAGATTTTATAAAGATTATTCAAAAGGAGATAAGTAACATGGATTCAAAAAAAGTTGAAAAATTGGTAAATTATACACGTACTCTGGTAAATATTCCATCCCCAACCGGATTTACTGGAGTGATTAAAGATTACCTGATAGAAAATGCTCAAAAGAAAAAGATCAAATTCAATACCACCAAAAAAGGTGCAGTAATCTACGAATTTCCAGGCAAAAAGCCATCAGGATTGATGCTGGCTTCTCATGTTGATACACTTGGTGCTATGGTAAAAGAAGTGGGGGAGAGCACAATTAAAATAGCTCCACTGGGTGGTTTCCCGTCTGTTTATGTGATTGGGGATTATTGTAAGATTCATTTGTTCAACGGTGAAGAAATCTCCGGTACCATACTACCTGTGAATCCTGCTGTACATGTTAACAAAGGCATTTATGACAATAAACTGACTTTTGACAACGTTGAAATACGTGTAGATTTGGAAATAACCGGGAAGAAAAAGTTATCTGATCTGGTAAAGATTGGTAATTTCGTCAGCTTTGATCCAAAATTCAGTTACGTTAATGGTTTCATAAAAAGCCGTCATCTCGATGACAAAGCTTCAGCAGCTGTTTTGCTAACTATTGCTGATATTTTGAGTGAATCGGAGCAGATCTTGCCACAAAATGTCTTTCTTTATTTCAACATTACTGAAGAAACCGGTCAGGGGTTAGCTGGGATGCCGGATATTGATGAGCTTTTAATAGTAGACATGGGAGTCGTTGGAGATA
>JAQVBK010000230.1 GCA_028690365.1 Candidatus Cloacimonadota bacterium | reverse complement strand
CTTTTTTATAGATTTTTTTCCAGAGTAGACCTACAGATGATGTAGTAATAATTATTAATACTCCGGTGAAAGCACCTGCTCCTCCCAGATAAATACGAAAAATACTGGTTACTATGACGGCAATCACGGTAATGACCGGGCTGAAAAAAAGTCCGGAAATACTCAGAAGTACAGAGCGGGAGTCGAAAAAAACTCCTTCCTCCAGCTCCAATGCAGTATGAATAATGATAATCCCGATTATGCCTGCAATAAGTCCCAGAAGAATCTCTTTAAGGGAAATTTTCCATGATTGCCAGTGGACAGAGAAAGTGTTGAAGAGCAGAACCATAGTTAAGAGCAATGCTGAATTGTAAATAAGCATTAAATATGATGAATCAAACATTGTTTCCTCCGTTTGTTTCTACCCTAAGATATTTGATTGGTTGTCCATTTGTTTGCAGAAAATGATTTATTTCTTTTTTGAGCTCTATAATTCGTTCTTCTCTGTCAATTGATACTTTTTGCCATCTAAGCAGTTCTTCCAACTGCTTTTCAAGTTTTATCTCATTGATTTTTCGAGCATTGATGTCCTGAAATGCTCCATTTATCTGATATATATTTCCTGATTCATCTCGAACAGCTTTACCTACAGTACGTACCCATATTCGCTTTCCATCTGCGCGAATAATTTCCATTTCCTCATCATAAGGAATACCTTTTTCCGAACAAACAGTAAATACTTCTATCATCCGATTACGCCATTCAGGAGCATAGTAGTTGATTCCCTCATTAAACGATGGGGAATAACCGGGCGGCATTCCGTGTATATCGGCAATTATGTCAGACCAATGTATAATTTTTGAGGTGAGATCAATTGTCCATCCACCTATTCGTGCGGTTCTCCCGGCTATCTGCATAAGAGAATAATTTAACTTCAATTTTTTCTCGGAATTTCTTAGTTCTGTGATGTCTTCGCCTACCGACAGATAAAATGAAATTCTGCCCTTACTGTCGAATATAGCTTTATCTATCCAGCGATGCCAGCGCTCCTCGCCTTTAATCGAAAAAGTTTGGTGTTCATGCGTTCTGATAGGCGAATTGACTGTGAGGAGTGAGATGTTTTGTTTAATTGCTTCACGTTCTGTCACCGATACAAATTCCAGAATTGATCTACCTATGAAGTTTTCTTTAGTTTTCTCAAAATATCTGCAGTATGAATCATTTACAAATGATATTGTCAAATCTGGAAGATAACGGCAAAGAAGCAGAGAACTGTTTTCATTTAAGGTGCGATAAGCTTCTCTTTTTTCCAACATATTTTTTGCCAGATCAGCAGTCAGATTCTGCGCGGTAATAATGGATTTCTGATATGTTATAATCAGAAAGAATGATAGAAAACTAATGAGAATACCGATTAGTAATACTGATAAATAAATATAAGACTTTCCAGGATCAAATGCTTCGTAGAGGATGATCCATTTACCATTAAAAACAAAAAGAGCAAATTCTTCAGAATAACTATCCGAATTTTTTCCATTAAGAGAACGGATATTGTTCCAACTATAAATCAATGACTTGTTGGCTATTTTTGAGTTCTCATATATGCTAAGATGAAAATTCCCTGTATAATCCTTTAGCAATGACTCCAGCATAACATAAGGATCAAAAAACAATAACACGTAACCAATTCGTTGATCCGTGAAATTTTCTCTGTCTGAATGGGTAGATTTCTTTTTTGCCGGACATGAGAGAATAAATAATTTTTTGTTTGTTTCATCTATAGGAGCTTTCCAAAGAGCAGATAAAGCGACATCATTTCTTTCCTGGGAAACATGTAAAACTGAAGATATAATTGAATCAGAAAAACAATTGAACCCGTTTATCAGAGGAAATTTTGCCTGGGAAGATTCCTGAAATTGAATAGTAGCTAAAGAATCATCGTTTGTTGTATCTGTACAAAATATCATCGAGTATATTTCAGGGAAATCCGCTCCTATTTTAAGGTGATTATAAAACAATCTCCATTCCTCAGCTGTCACTTCATCAGAGGCGTAAAAAAGAGTACTGCCACTTTTGAGAATCAATTCGTATCTTTTTATTCTGTCTCTGATACTTCTAGTGATTTCTGCAAAATCTCGAGAAAGATTATGAATAGACTTATTTCTTTCTATTTCCTTTGAAAAATTTGCGATTGCAATGGTAAAAACGAACAAAGAAACAAGTACAATAAAAGGAATGATTTTCTTTAGAAAATTCAAAAATTTTGCAGAAACTACCGGTCTTTTCATTTGTCCCTCCAGCAAATTCAGACAGAAGAAATTACAACAAAAAAAAGTGAACTAATTCTTCAGGTGTAAAATTTTACGCTAAAATACAGCAAAGACCCTGTAAAAAAATCAAACAGAAAAACTTTATTAGATAAGAAAGTTCGAATCTAATCAGTATTAATTTGTTAAGTGAATTCTGCCAGAGTTTGATTTTGATAGAATTCCAAGTCTATGAAAGATGTTTTTCTGAATGTTTTCCTATCATTTATTTTGGGGATTCTTATTTTTTTGCAATGACACATTTTTTATAGACACGTGATTAGAGAAAGAAACTTATTCTGACTGGTTCTTCAATCCCGATACCTTCATTGAATGATTTAAGTGTAGCGATTATATTCAGATTGAGTTCCTGATTCCTTTTTAGAACTACCAGACCGTTTTTAGCTTTTATATCCTGGTCAAGAACCATTCCGGGTAACATATCTCTTACATAAATTGTTTTGTAGATGACTTCTTGTTTCTCGGATGAAAGTTTTGAAAGTTTGGTTAAGAGTTGTTCATTATAGATGTTTTTGGTGCTCTGCATTTTCTGGATTGCTGAGTCTTTACTGATTCCGCTGTTCAATAGGTAAACAAAATCTGTAACTATTCGCAGAATTTGAGCTCCGATAATTACTTCGTTCTGGCGTTCAATCTCATGATTAAATTCGGAATAATCCATGAATTGAGCACCAATTATTGCTGCTACAGGACTCAATCTTGGAATATTGCTGATGATTTTTTTGCCAATCAGTGGGTGTTGGCGATAAAATTCCTTTTCTTGTCCTGAAATTATTGCGTTGGCGTAAATTCTATCTGTTAATTCGGGAGGAAGCGAAAACATACCAATTTGCGATAAGTGAAAGGCAATTTCAAATTTCCATTTTTCTTTTATACCAATGAAATCAAGCAGCTTCATGCTATATTTCTTAATCTGATTTTGAATGCTGAATGCTTTGGGATTTATCATTGAAAACATCTCCAGAAGTGTGTTGATACTTCCTTTCAATGTTTTCTCCAGTAATTCTTTTTCCGCAGTAACCAGATTGTAGTGGTCTATTGCTGATTTGATTGTTTTAATGAGTAATTCATTAGGACAAGGTTTATTCAGGTAACGAAATATGTTACCTTCATTAACTGCATTAACTGCAGTCATCAGATCTGCGTTTCCGGTGAGCATGATTCTGGTAATCACAGGATAACTATCTTTGACAATTTTTAGTAGCTCGATTCCATTCATCTTTGGCATATTCATGTCAGCGATTATTACCGAAATGTCATCATTGCGTTCCAGTAGCTGAAGAGCTTTAGAGGCTTCACTCACAAATTCGCAATTGAATTTACCGTGTAATGTCCTTCTGAATGCCTGCAAGACATTGACCTCATCATCGACGAACAATATTCTATTTGGTTGCATTATTGACCTTTTTTTGGGGTATGAAAGTTAAATAAAATTACTCTTTTGTCTCATGTTTATGAACATGCTCTTCTCTTACCATTCTGTGCAGATTAAGTTCTTCATACATTTTTTCAACACACTGTGGGCAGAGACCGTGACTGAAGCCGAATCCGTAGTGTTTGGAGAAGAAAAGTTCGAATTGCATCCAGTTTTTTTTCTCAAAAGGACTCTCATGTGGCAATCTTAGTTTTTTGCAATTTGAGCAGACAGAAATCAATTCTTCTTTTTTCTCAAGAGGTTCGAGAAAATCGCTCATCAGGCAGTTTAATCCAAACTGAGTCACCGCTTCATTCAAGACTTTCTTTAGATAATCAAGTGGGCAGGGTTTTGACAGAAAACGATACACATTGCACTCATTTACTGCTCTGACGGCTACATCAAGATCTGCATTACCGGTGAGAATGACCCTTACGGTTTCGAAAGAACATTTCGCAACTTCCTGCAGAAATTCTACTCCATCCATACCCGGCATACTGAAATCTGCAACGACTACAGCAAATTGGGGAGAGTTTTTAATCATATTCAATGCTTTTTCGGGATTATCGCAAACCGACACTTCAAAGTCATTTCTCAACTGTCTGCGGAATGAATCTAAAATGTTTTGTTCATCATCCACAAATAAAATTTTCCTATTCATTTATCCTCCTACGAATAATCATCTCCCAGTAATTTTCTATAATCATTTATTCTATCAGTCACACCAATTCTATCAAGATAAGATTCATCCCATTGGTTGTCATTAGATACCAGCATATTTGCAATGTATATTGCAGTCAGAGGCGAGAAACAACTTTCTTTGCTTTCTGAAGGTCTGTGATGTAATGCGATAGCTTCGACTATCGGATCAGATAATCCCCACAGAGCCATTAGATATCCACCGATTTCACCATGAGTAGTTTTGAAGTGATTTAACTCGACACTATAGAAATTTGTTAAATCCAGAGATACATTGTTTTTATAAAAATCAGGGAACTCTGTTGATAAAACCAATATTCCTATATCATGAAGAATTCCGGCTGTAAAAGAATCATTAATTACCATAATGTCTTTTGTATTAGCTGATGCAATCTTCTTAGAGATTTCTGCAACTTTCATACTGTGCTTTGTAATTAAAGTGAATAATTCTGAGTTCAGTGAATTTTCTGAAAATTTCTCAAATATCTTAACTGATAAAACCAGAGATTTGATTGTTTCTATACCGAGAAGACTTACTGCTTGAACAGGATCATTTATTTTTCGGTACAAACCAAAGAAGGAGGAATTGACTAGTTGAAGTATCTTCGCTGTCAAGGCAATGTCTTTAAATATTATTTGACTGATTTCTTTCAGTGTCGCAGAAGAATCTTTCAGTTTATTAACTATCTGAAGATAGACGTCAGGCAGTACAGGGATTGATTTTACTCTTGATACGATATTTATTACATCCTGATCGTAGATTATTTCTCTCAGATGA
>JAQVBK010000229.1 GCA_028690365.1 Candidatus Cloacimonadota bacterium | reverse complement strand
AGCTATACTTCTGAATCTACACATAATTAAAGAGGTAAAATGAAACCAGCAGTATTTATAGATCGAGACGGCAACTTGAACCCTGACACAAAAGGGTTCATTTCGCAACCACAGGATTTCGAATTGTTTAGTTTTAGTGCACAAGCTATTAAGATTTTTCATGAAATAGGTATGCTCGTAATTGTTGTATCAAATCAATCAGGAATCGCCAGAGGACTAATCACAGAGCAGCAATTAGAGGATGTCCATGACAAGATGAGAGAAGCTCTGGAACAGAAATCTACTTATGTAGACGCAATTTATGTGTGTCCTTTTCATGTTGATGGAATAATACCTGAATTTTCGAAAGAACATCCTGACAGAAAACCTGGTACAGGAATGTTTGAAAAAGCAATAAAAGATTTTGACATCGAAATTTCCGCTAGCTATATGATAGGAGATCGTTATTCCGATATTCTATTTGCTCATAATTGCAATATAAGAAGTATTTTAGTACTTACCGGTGACGGGGAAAATAATTTTCTTAATAATCGAATAAAATGGAAGATTCAACCAGATTTTATCTGTGACAATATTCTATCAGCCGCAGAATTGATAAAGTTTCAGAAAAGTTCCAGGAAAAATTGAAAATGAAAGAGAGTGATTTATTCAAACCTGTTCAAAATCTTTTAGAGAGCAATAACTTTACGGTAAACGCAGAAGTTAGATCATGTGATATTGTAGCTATCGGAAATGATTCAGGAGATATGTTGATAGTAGAATTAAAAACATCATTTAATCTGAAACTAATTCTTCAGGCTATTGACAGACAAAAAATAAGTAATTCCGTATATATTGCTCTCCCCTATTCTGCAATGCAAGGTAAATCCGGCAAAAATTATATTCACTTGATTAAAAGGCTTGAGCTTGGATTAATCCTGGTAAATTTGTTAGAAAAAAATCCTTTTGCAGAAGTAGTTTTCCATCCACTTCCAATTACTGTCAGAAAGAATAATAAACGTAAATTATTAATTATTAAGGAAGCTTCGAAACGAATTGGAAATAGAAATATTGGCGGAATAAACAGAACAAAAATTATTACTGCTTACAGACAGGATGCCGTAGAAATAGCTTTTCTGCTAAAACTGCGGGGAAATTCTACTCCTGCTGAACTGGTAAAATTAGGAGCACCAGCAAAAACAGGTAAAATTCTATACAGTAATTTTTATAAATGGTTTCAAAGAATTGAGAAGGGAGTTTACAATGTAACAAATAAGGGAATAGAAGAATCAGCCTCCTATTCCTCTCTTATAGATGTATTCTGCAAAAAATACTCAAATCTTTCTTGAAATTCTAAACCGTTTATTATCAGTTCCAGACTTTGTTTTTAGGCAATATTTTCATTAAACAGATTTCATCGCCCATTTTAATGCTTTTGAGCAACTCAACGTTTACTTCACAATTAAAAGCTTTTTCAAACAGTACTTTGCTATATCCAGTTGTACACTGACACCAGGTGTCTGTTTCGAGCTTATCAACTTCTTCCAGCATTGGACAAGGACAAAAAGGGAACTGCAAATGAAGCTCACCATTCACACAAGAGAGACCAGCTTTTCTTGCATCTTCCTGATTTGCAAAACTCTCCATGTCGGATGCAGATTCCATAAGTTTTTTAACCAAACTCAGTTTTTCATCCATAGCATAACCACACTGGCAATCCATTCTGATTTGCTTAATCGTTTCACTATCAAATTTTTGCTCTATTCTTTTCATAGTGTTTTTAACCCAGGCTGGATTGTCCTCCCTGCAGAAAGCATTATTTTCTCCGAAAACAATGTCATTTGCTATTTCTTCACTGCTTTTGTTTTTTACTACATTAAAAATTACTTGTTCCTGAATTTTTCTCATATCAAACATTCTTCAACTCCTATAAAAAAATATGTTAACTAAGATTTGTGGAAATAATAAAAGCCTGTTTGAAAAAGCTTATTACAAAGTTTTATCCCACAAAGTACACAGTTTATCAAGTGGTTCCAGAATTTGTTGCATCTGTTCAAGATTGATGGTTTGTCTCGCATCTGTAAGACTTATCTTTGGATCGGAAGATGCTTCAATAATCAATCCATCAGCTCCGGCTGCAACTGCAGCCCAAGCCATTGGTTTAACCATCTCATTTCTACCTGTGCTGTGTGAGGGATCTACTATCATCGGAAGACAGCTTAACTCCTTTATTGCAGGAACTGCTGATAGATCAAGGGTGTTTCTTGTAAAAATTTCGAAACTTCTTATACCGCGTTCACATAAAATTATCTGATTATTTCCTTCTTTTGCAATATATTCAGCAGCCATAAGCCATTCATCGATAGTATTTGACATTCCTCTCTTTAGTATTACCGGTTTAGAGCTTTTCCCTATTTGACTTAGAAGAGGATAGTTTTGCATATTTCTCATACCAATCATTAAAATATCAATATGTTCAGCCATTACTTCGAGATCTTCAACGCTGGTAATCTCCGAAACTGAAATCATCTCCAGTTCGTCACAAACTTTTTTCATGATGTAAATTGCTTCTTTTCCGAGTCCCTGAAAACTGTAAGGAGAAGTACGCAATTTGAACGCACCTCCTCTCAGAAAGTTTATTCCTAACTTCTTTAGTCCGGAAGCTGTCAGATACAAATCATCATAATTTTTTATGCTGCAGGGACCGGATATCACAGTAAAATGATTTCGAGAAATGAAACTATTTTTTATCTGAACAACTACATTTTCATTGTTTGAGGATACTAGAGGATAATCGGTCTTTAATCTGATAACTTTTTCTACAATGTCAAAATTCTTTATCAGAGATAAATCAATGCGCATCGAATTTTTTACTGTAATTGTAGCTTTCGAATAGTCGTACTCTGAAACTGCTCCACAATCATTGATGAAACTAGTTAGCAATTCAAGTTCTTTTTTTGTATGGTTATTTTTTATTTGGATTATCATATATTCTCCGATTCTGAAATGATCTTTTCAGATAAATATCCCGTTTAGTTTCATGAAGAATTCCATACTGTAGACCTTTATCGCTTACATAGAATCCTTCTCTACCTGTTATTTTAAGTATTTCCTGTACTGCAGTAATTCCTATCAGAAAAATATCGGCTTTCATTGGTTCAAAAGCCAGCAATCTCCTCACACCCTCAGCTGACGATTTTGAAATGAGTTGATAAATTTCATTGATGTCATCAATTGAAAGATATGTTTTGTGTACTTCTTCAGAAATGTATTTTGCTAATCGTTTTTTTATGGCAGCCAAACTTGTGACAGTACCTCCGATTCCAATCAACTCAATTTCAGACAAATTATGCAATTGACTGACTTCGTGTAGTTTGTCGCTAATGTAATCTCTTATTTTGTGTTTATCCTTAGAAAAAAGATTATTTAGTCTTCTCAATCCTATTGGCAAACTTATATATTCCTTGATGCGTTCTGACTGCATAAAAGTAAACTCTGTACTTCCTCCGCCTATATCAAAAGTGATTTTTTTCTTTAAAAAACTAAAATCTACAGCATTTGCTAACCCATTTAGTTCAGCTTCTTCCTGTTCAGAGAGAACAATGTACTGATATCCGTATTTCTTAGAAAGCCAATCAGATAGAAGATAAATGTTATCGCTTTCTCTTGAACAGCTTGTGCCGGTGATTATAACATTCTCACTAAACCCTTTTGAAATTTCTATATAATTTCTAAGAATAGTTTTTGCTCTTTCTATACCAGCGTGAGTCAATGTTCTATTTTTCATGTTTTTGCCCAGTGCAGATACACGAGAGCACCTATTAACAGTAATTATCTCCGATTCGGAGATTTCAGCCCAGAGCAGTAAAATGTTGTTAGTGCCAACATCAATAACGACAATTTTTTCAAGACTATGATTATAGAAATAATGACTCAGAATATTTAAAGCACATTCACTGTTTCTATTAACAAACTTTGGAGGTCTAATTGTATCTTTTTTTCTAGCAATTTTTTTTATCAAAACATTCAGATTAGTGTTTTTTATTTCATTATGTGATAGAAAATATCCATTTTTGTAATTATTCATTTCCTTAATCAATATGTTATCTTCGGGAAAATCAGTTCGAGAAATGTAAATTATTTTTTTATTATACTGTACAGCTTCAGCTAGTGTACTGTACCCAACTTTTGTAATGATAACATCGGCATTTTTTATTAGATCTGTGAAGTTTTCGCTTCTATCAATTTGAAAGTGGTTTTTGAAATTAATTTTCCAGGAGGTCATAATGGAGAAACTCCCTTCACTGCAAATTTCTTCTACGTTGACAGGAAATTGTTCAGAACCACTAAAAACAATAAGAACCAATATCTTATCGGAATCAATTCCTCTTTTTTGTAAAAACTTCTTTCTTGAAGTGCGGGAAGTTTTTGCTAGTAACCCTGTTTGTTTTATCTCTTGAAAAGCATTCATACTGGTTTTGTCAGAGAAAGGTAATCTGAAAGCAATATTTGATTTTAAATAAGATTGTTGAATACTTCTCAGAATATTCAAAATTTCACTGTTTTCATCAACATTTATACAATTAATACCAAACATATTTCTATAGATATATAACCAATCAAAATTGGAAACAGCTGCCGAATAGATTCCGGCAGCTTCAGCAATATCAAATGCAAAAAAGGGTATATCTGCAATAATCAAATCAATTTTTTCACTTTTATTAAATTCAGCTTCTTTTGAAACAATTTTATTCTTTTCTGCCATCAAACTTTTTAGTTTTCCCAGAGTTTTCTCTTTGTCCGGTTCCAACCAATTTTTTTGTATAATTCCAAAATCGAGCGAAACATTTCTGATCAGATAGTAACGTTCATCTAAACTATTAAAAATAAAATCAGGTCTGTCAGTATTTAAATAACAAAATATTCCTACATTTGTAAATTGTTGAATGAGTGCAATCATTCTACCGGCATGTCCAAATCCGTGATTCGAAATATAAAAAGAAACCTTCATGAAAAATAGTGACCCACTTCTTCAATCTCAATTGCCTGAATTCCTTTTTCTCCGTCTACAAGCTGAAATGCAAAAATTTGCTCCCGATTTGGTAAATTCAGAGGGTCTATTCCGACAGGCAACTGGGAATAATGAACAAAAGCCGTTCTAAATGGAGAATCACTTTTCCTTGTATCAGTTATCCACATGGATCCGCTGATGTTATTCATGTAT
>JAQVBK010000019.1 GCA_028690365.1 Candidatus Cloacimonadota bacterium | reverse complement strand
CACATGCTTTGGTCGGTAGTTGTGCCCAGATAGGTAAAAGAGTTCACCTTAGTGCAGGAGCAATTATCGGTGGTGTTCTGGAGCCGGTGAACGCTTCCCCCGTAATAATTGAGGATGATGTTTTTAGCGGCGGGAATTGCGGCATATTCGAAGGAGTTATAGTTAAAAAAGGAGCAATCATAGCGGCCGGAGTAAATATCACTTCTTCAACTCCAGTTTACGACTCTATATCAGGACAATATTTGAACAGGAAGAATAATTTTCCCCTGATTATACCTGAAGCTGCTGTAATCATTCCGGGGAACAGAAAACTCAGAAGTAATCCTGATATCAGTATTAACTGTCCAGTCATTATCAAATACAGAGATCAGAAAAGCAACAATTCAGTAACTCTTGAAGAAGTGCTACGACAATGAAGATCCACGATTATCTCAGTGACAGCGTTAACAGGCTTACAGAATCAGGTATCAGGAAAGTCTTACAAAACGCTCCCCCTAACTCAATAAATCTCGCTCTGGGTGAAATTCCAAGACCTCTTTCCCCACTTATCAAGAACTATCTAAATGAAATCATTCAAAACGAAATTCACAATTATACTCAGAATCAAGGAATAGAAGAACTGAGAAATCTTATCTCGGATTGTTATTATGATAATTTCTCTCCTGATGAAATTTGCATTACAGTTGGAGCAGAAGAAGCAATCTTCACTGTCCTGAACAGTTTTCTCAATCAAGGAGACCTATTATTAATCCCTGATCCCATTTTTCCTGCATACAAGACAATTGCAGAATTTACCGGTGCAAAAGTAGTTACTTTTGCTTTAGATTGCACTAAAAATTTCGCTGTTAACCGGAAACAACTGGAATCAGTTATCGGAAAAATGAAAATAAAAGCATTACTATTGTGTAATCCTTCAAATCCTACTTCTCACTCCCTGTCTACAGAAGACCAGGAATACATAGTAAAAATTTGCCGAGAAAAAAAAATATTACTTATCGTTGATGAAATCTATCTTAGTCTATCATTCTTTCCGATTAGATCATTTTCAGAGCTTGGTAAGGATATCGTGATAATCTCCGGTCTATCCAAGTCTTTTAGCTTAACCGGTTGGCGGATTGGTTGGTTTGCAGCTCCTTCAGAAGTAATTAATAAATTGACCAGATTACATCAGTTTACCGTTACCTGTGCTCCATATATCTCACAACGTTTGGCAATTAAACTTCTTCAATCAAAGAAACTGGTTGACGATTATTTCTTAAAAAATAATCTTAACAGGAATCAAAAGCATTCAATTGAATTTTTGTCAGGGGAACTAAAATATCAAATTCCGACGCCAGATGCAGCTCCTTATTTGTTCGTTGAGATACCTTACGATGATCTCAATTTTGTACAGAGATGTAAGTCTAACGGAGTACTGGTTGTTCCTGGAAGTGTTTTTGGTGAAATGGGGAAAAATCATATCAGAATAAACTATGGAGTCGATTTCAAACTTCTTGAGCAAGGTTTAAAACGAATCGGTGAAGTAATTAATTCTTATTGAAGCTGATTTCGGAGGGAGCATGAGCAAGTTTTTTCAGAGAGGCATAATTTTATTTGTTGCCGGATTACTGACAATCTCAATTATTTCATATTATGGTTACTACCTATTAGACTGTAAACACCGAACTGAACACATTGAATCTATAAAGAAACAACTCCAGACAAAAACTCATCTTGTTGAATCAGCCATAATTCAGAAATTCATAACTGTGGAACTAATCCACACAGTATTAACTGAGTCTTGCCTCAAAGAACTTACTTCAAACAGTCATGCTTTTGTTGATACAGATAATCTACTTAAAACAATTGCCGACAAATATCCCGATCATAGCTATTTTATCTGTTTTGATAAGGATGGAAAGCAGATTTATTCCAGGTTTTTAAACACTGATAGAAAAGATGATCTCAGCAAGATTTCTTTAAAACTCTTCGATTTTCTCAAAAATAATACGACCAATAACATTTCAATTTTATTTCCACCTTTGTTTACCGGTACAAACCAACAGTTTTACTGTTTTGCTTCTCCCCTGATCTTAAACAGTAATTTAGCCGGTTATGCTATTTTGTTTGCAGATTTAGGAGCTATCTTCAATAATGAATTAGATATTTTTCATCCGGGAATGAATGGTAATTTTGGTCTACTTGATAAAGATGGTTTGGTATTGTATCATACCCAGAAAGATTTAGTAGGCAATCCCTTCAATTCAAAGAAATTGAAATGCTACGAATCTGATTCAGTTATGAAAAATATTCTGACCAATGATTCGGGAACTATATTCGACCAGGAAAACTCAAACAGCAACAGAATCAAAATGTGGAAAAGTATCAATTTTAAATCTCAGAAGATTATTGCACTTTTCTGTGTTAATGAAGAAAGCTTCCATTATTTCAGTAAACACTACAGGATTGCAGCAATTTCTTCAACAATTTTGATTTATTTCATGTTTACAGCTCTTGTTATCCTTATTCTTTTACGTAAAGCAAGAAAAGCAATATTTGATAAAGTTAAAACTCAGGAAGAATTTTTTAACGGTTATGAAATCGGTATAATTCATCTAAAAGAAACCATTATGGGTGTAAACAAAAAAGCTCTTACTATTTTGGGCTATTCCGCCGATGATATGCTGGGCAAACAATTAACCGACTTCTTTCCTCCCTTTCAGCCTGATGGCTCAAACTCAGTAGATCAATTTGAGAGAATTATCAGAGAATTATCTGTTTCGTCTTCTGTCAAAAGATGGAAGATTTTAAAACGTAACGATGATTTGATAGATGTCGAACTAAATCTCAAAAAAATCATTCTGCCTGATGAAACATTGATAATATGCATAATTCGTGATCTAACTGAAGTAATAAAAGCTGAGTTATCACTGAAGAACAGCGAGAGTAAATATTTGCTGCTGGCAGAAAATATCAGCGATATTATTTTCCTGACTGACTTAGAGTTAAAGCTAACCTACATTAGTATTTCTGTAGCAAAACTGCTTGGGCACATTCCTGAAGATCTAATCGGCAAAAGCTTAAAACAATTTATCGAAGAAAAATCATATCAGGAACTGGAAAATAAAATGCGATTGAGAATAAATCTTGAACAAACTCAGAAAACAATTTATACATCCAGAAGTGAAGTTGAAGTTCTTGATTCCCAAGGCAATAAGCAGTGGGTTGAAGTAGTTTCCAATCCATATAGAGATGACAATTCTAATATCATAGGTTTTGTGGGTATTGCCCGTGACATTTCAGAGAGAAAGGAATCTCAGCAATTACTATATGAAGAAAAAGAGCAATTAGATGTAATCTTGCGCAGCATAAAAGATGCTGTAATCGCTACTGATGAAACCGGAAAAATCATTCTTATGAACAGAATTGCCGAAGAACTCACCGGTTATTCATCACAATCGGCTTTAGGTAAACCATTGGAAACTATTCTCTCAATAAAAAGTATTACCAATAAAAACCCATACACAAATGTCGTAGATAAGATTCTTACCAATAGTGATGAATTGTTTGATTTTTACAGAAGTGTGCTTGCGTTGAAAGATGGAACTGAAATAATTATTCATATTTCTGCGTCCACATTGAAAGATAAAAAGGGTAAGATCATTGGTGTAGTAATTGTTTTCAGAGACATTACCGAGAGTAATAAACTTGAACTTGAACTTCAGAGAGCACAGAGGATTGAATCAATAAGTTTACTCGCCGGTGGAATTGCTCACGACTTTAATAACATCCTTGTAGCAATACTGGGTAACATATCTCTCGTTAAGTTTAATACCAGTAAACAGGAAAACAACTACATGCTTCTGGAAGAGGCTGAAAAAGCATCACTTAAAGCAAAAGATTTGACTCAGCAACTGTTGAGTTTTGCTAAGGGCGGAGAACCGGTGAAGGAATCTACCGACATCTTCAGCGTCGTCAAAGATATCGCGTCTTCCCTGATTAAAGAGAAAAAATTTGTAGTTTCATTTACTACCTCTGAAGAACTCCCCTTTGTAGATATTGATCAGATTCAGATTAAACAAGTCTTTCAAAATATTCTGCTAAATGCCAAAGAAGCAATGCCAGATGGCGGTAAAATTGAGATTTGTTTAAGATCAGTTAACTTGAATGAAAAGGAGATTCCCGGACTCAAATCTGGTAATTATGTAATGATTTCAATTTCTGATCAGGGCATTGGCATCAAAGAAGATTCATTAACAAGAGTTTTTGACCCTTATTACACTACTAAACCTAAAGGTAGTGGTTTAGGATTATTTATTTCATTCTCTATTGTCAAGAAACACAATGGCTACATTAATCTGGTTTCACATCAGGGACAAGGAACAACTGCACAGATCTATCTGCCTTCTACTTCATTAATTATACAAGAACAAATATCAGAAGAGATAATCAAAGGAAAGGGCAGAATTCTGGTAATGGATGATGAAGAGTTGGTTTGCACTGTCGTCAAAAAAATGCTCACAAGTTTAGAATACGAAAGCACAATCGTTAATGATGGTAATGAAGCATTGAAAACTTTTGCAAACTCTATCGAGTATGGTAAAAAATTTGATGCGGTTATACTAGATCTCACTATTCATGGCGGCATGGGCGGTTTGGAAACTCTGGAGAAAATGCTCTTCCTGGATGAGAATGTTAAGGCTATAGTGTCCAGTGGATTTTCAAATGATGAAGTAGTCTCCAACTTCAAAAAATACGGATTTAAAGGTGTTATAAGAAAACCTTATAAAGTCTCTGAACTAAGTGAAGTATTGAATAATTTATTGAGCAATGATTAAAACTATTTATCTGATTCTATTTACGTTATTGTTTTGTTTCCTCTCAGGAGCAAATACTTCTGACGTATTTGTTTTACATTCATATTCTTCACATTATCGTTATATCAATGACTTTAACAGTTCTCTGTTAAATTTGCACACAGAAGCATTGGCAAATAGTGAATACAGTTATCGATTCCATTTCTATTATCTGGACTACAACAACTTATCAGAATCATCTCAAGGCTTATCTGAATTCATTTTAGACAAAATCAACTATGTAAATCCTTTTGCCATAATAACTTTTGAATTACCGGCATTTTATTTTATCAGAGAATACGATACCAATATATCTGAAAACGTCTCTCTAATTAGTTGTGGTATATACAGTGAAGCTGACAAAAACTGGTCAACTGAAAGAAAGTGGACTAAAATCATTCCGGACATTTCATTGAAGGATAACTTCTCATTTCTTGATACATTTACAGAGGAGTTAGAATCTATAGTTATCTTCTCGGATTCTACAGACACAGATAATCATTTTTTTGCTGCGCAGATTCATTCCTTTTTAAGTTCCGAATTTGGGAATTTCGGGCTACATACTTTAAATCTGGATAATCCTATTTACATGAAGATGAGATTATCGGAGATATCTAAGCCTCGTCTCTTTATTTTTTCCAACCCCCGCATTGCGGAAGACATCTTTGGAGATAACTACACTAATCAAATAATGGATCTGTCATTTTCAAACTCAACGATAGTTTCTTTCTGGAATAATTTTGATCATCAAAACTTCATAGGTGGAAATATTTTTTCCAACGGCAGAAGAGCTGAACTAATAGTAAATGCACTGAATAAACTACAAAATGATACAGCGAAATCAATAGAAATTGCTGAACATCCCGTAATCAGCTGGAATCCAACCGGAATCATTAATTCGGGATGGAATTTGAAATCTTTTTCCTCTGAAACCAAAACATTTAATAAATTTACGTCAAAGGGTAAATGGTTTGCTATTCTTCTGGTTTCCGGTTACATAATTCTGATTGTCGCTTCTTTTCTTTTCATAAAGAGCAAATTCGGCATAAACAGTAAAGCTCACCTAGTAATGATGCATAACTTAACAGAATTTCAGGAGAAACTACAGAATATGAACAGGCTATTCAATAGTCTGCCGGAATCTGTAGTAATCTTTAACTCCAGGGGCAAAATTATCGAGATTAATTCTGGTTTTACTTCACTCACAGGATTCTCCGCTGAAGAAGCAAAGCAGATTTATCTAACCGACATTTTTCATTCACAGGAGAAAGAGAAAGTCATTAATTATTTAAATGAACTCATCTTAAAAGGAAATGAAGCTTCTTTTGATTCTAAACTTAATACTGCAGACAAAACAGAGTTCATAAACATCCAGATTTTTGAGTTGTCTAAAGATAGTTTTTTTGCTTACATAAAAGATATTACTGAGTTCAGAAATACAATCTCTTCATTAAAAGACTCTCAGCAAATGTTTTCAATTATCGCAGAAAAATCCATGGTTGGTATTTTTCTAATAAAAGATGGAAGATTCGATTATATTAATCCTGTCATGAGAAAAATCATGCATGCCCATGACAATCAACTGTCGACTTCTATTTCAATAAAGGAATTAGTTCATCCAGATGATTGGGACGAGATTGACAATTTTTTCTTGGAAGATTTTCTTTCCCATGACATCAATCAACATTTTCGTTTTCGTCTCATGGATCTGGAGAAAAATATCCATAGAGTAGAGACCTATACTTCAAGAACAACTGAAGGTTCAACAAATATTGTTATAGGGACAATCATTGATATCACTGAAAGGGAAAAAACAGAGTTGGAACTTAGAGAGAGTTTGAAACTCAATAAAACAATCATCAGTCACCTTCCCATTGGAATATCGGTAAGAGACAAAAATGGGAGACTACTTCTTGTAAATGATGTATGGAAGAGCATTTGGGCAATCGACGAGAATACTATTAAAATTGATTCAAGCTGCAAGAAAGAATTAGCATTCAATAAAAGAGATCAGTATCTAGGTAACCATACCAATAGTGTTAAAAACGTTTATGAGAATGGTGGAGAATATTTTATACCAGAACTGGAACTAAAGAAAGATAAGCCTGGCAAAGCTGAATGGGTGGCACAGAGATTCTGTGCAATTGAAGATGAATCTGGAAGTGTTTCAAAAGTTTTAATTTTAACTGAAGATATAACCACCAGAAAGAAAGAAGAAGCCAAACTCAGACAGTCTCAGAAAATGGAAGCGGTTGGAACACTTGCCGGCGGTATAGCACATGATTTTAATAATCTTCTGACTATAATCAACGGCTATACAGAAATTTTACAGAAATCTGTTAAAGATTCAAGATCGGAAAAACTATTGAACGAAATAAGTAAAGCCGGCAGGAAAGCAGCTGAATTAACACATCAATTATTGGCTTTCAGCAGAAAAGGTATGATCACTCCCAAGATAATAGGAATAAATGATCTCATTAAAAACCTACACAAGATGCTGAGGCGATTGATACCTGAAGACATTGAACTAGAGCTTAAACTAACCGAAGGCTTACCAGTCATCAAAGCAGATCTAACTCAAATCGAACAAATTCTAATAAATCTTGTAGTAAACTCAAAAGATGCTATCAAAGAAAAACATTCTCTCGTAAACAAAGGGAAAATTCAGATCAGAACTGAATCGGAAACACACTATGATGAATTGATTTCTGTGCCACGTCACTTCATAAAAATTGTCATCAGTGATAACGGAATTGGAATTCCACCTGAAATCATCAACAATATCTTTGACCCGTTTTTTACTACAAAAGATGTCGGCAAGGGAACTGGTCTGGGATTATCAATGGTGTACGGCATTATTAAACAGAACAATGCAATGATTGAAGTGTTCTCAGAACCTCACGAAGGAACAACCTTCAAGATCCTCTGGCCATCGGCTGAAGAGATCACTAGTTTACCTATTGAAACAGAAACTGATATAGTTAACGGGAACAGGGAGGTCATTTTAGTTGTGGAAGACGACTTAGGAGTGAAATCAGTTGCAGCAAAAATGCTTATGCAATGGAATTATGAGGTAATAGATGCAGCTGATGGTGAAGAAGCACTTACGAAGGCTAAAGAAATCGATAAGATAGATTTGTTGTTTACAGATATTGTAATGCCAGAAATCAGTGGATATCAACTGGCAGACATATTGAGTGAAAGATTCCCGAATATGAAAGTTATCCTTACTACCGGTTATACTGAACAGATGTTGCAATTGAAAGACAAGAAAATCAAGTATTCTTATATCATGAAGCCTTACTCAGCCAAAGAGTTTTCGGACGCTGTTCAGAAAGTTTTGAAAAAGAAACAGGGGGATTAAGCTCCCCCTGTGTATTTTTTCAATTCTTCTATTTTATTATTAATCTCTCCATAAGCTTTACCTGTAAATCTGGTATGGTTTTGATATCAGATTTCTCGATAAAACTTCTTCTCTGATCAAATCTGTTCTTTAATAACTCACTGTATTCCTCAAAGTTGTCTCTTTTTGCCGGATCATACTTATCATAGTAACCTGGCAGTATTTTCTCTACTGATTCTCTGGTGGGAATACATGCTCCAGGTAACATTCCCCATTCTTCCCATTCCAATTTATCTGTAAGGATTGCAGTCTGAAGTGTAAGAGAAGTTTGTAAGGGGATCTTTTCGACTATTTCATCAGATGACTTCCACATACCGGCAGAATTGAATGTATAACAGCTTGCTCCAGTTTCTATAACTTTGATAAAGGATTCCACATCTTTATACAATTCATACACTCGGAAAGGATTTGCAAATGGTTCAAATACAAGTTTTGCTAACTCTTCTTCCTTTACATTTTCCGCTCTGTTTCTTTTGGTCATAAGAGCTGCACCCATTGCAACAGCAAGATACTTATCGTTAAATTTCAAAATTGGTGGCAGTACTGAATCTTTCATAAGCCAGACAAGAGCTGCCGGAAATGCGCAATTGTTTACCCATTTTCCCAGTAAATCCCGATCTATAAGAGCTCTGCCATTACCCTGTCTAAGGTCTAATCCTACAGGTATTTTCTTACCATTGTATTCGATTATGGCATGATTCATTGTGCAGATGAAATATTTCCAGTCAGGATTATCAGGAAATCTGCTGTCAGTTTTGTCAAAAAGAGTTGGTTCCCAAACCCGACACACTTTGTTCTCTGTATCTATCTGGAAAGCATCATCGTGCAATACTACTTTCTTGAATCCTTTAGGCAAAGTTCCACCGTTATCATGAGAATTGGTATGGGAAGACTTTCCGGTTCCTGATAAACCGAAGAAAGCAATCGATCTTTTCTTGAGAGAATCATAAGGAACTTCGCATTCAGAAAAATCTATTTCTTTTATTCCGCCATGGCAAGCAGCCATGTTAAGTCGCATTCCGGAAGTCCAGGCAAGTGTAAGAGTTCCTTTTTTTCTTTCTCCGAAATATCTCATACCCAGATTGAAAATAGTGTTATGTTGCTCATCAACCAGTGCCAGTTGCGGAGAGCCAACATTGTTGTAGTAAGTATCGTTGCAGGTCCAATCATTGAAAGCTACAATTATTATATCTTGAATAGGCAACTTTTCACTTTTTTCATAGATTTCCTGCAATTCTTCGTAAGGGGTGAAATTCACCAGCCAGTTAAACACATTTGCTGCATCAGTAGTTGTGGTTATGTAGGTAGCCTTGATCATCAATTCTTTGTTTAATCCAATTATACCTTCAGCTTTTATCAAATCGTACTGTTCCAATTGATAAACAGCTTCTCTCAAATCACCTTCTACTTTTCTCTTTTCATTCTCAGGAATTCTGTTGTAGAATACCCGTGCTTTAGCAGTTCTACCAATAATTTTGCCATGACAGTCGTTGAGAATTTTAGCTCCTTCCGGCAAACCTAAACGTTTAGCTGCTGCAGGATAAACCGGCAAATCAGTTTCCGAAACACCCGGTTGCTTTCTGGCTAATTCATAAGCTTCTCTTACCGTCACCTTTCTTACTCTGGAACTGTTCAACAGAGTCTCTGCAACTGCTCTTACCGGAGAAATCTCCTTCAGATTGTCATAATACTCAAATGCGCTCTTACTGGCCATTTCGCCTCCCTTTTCCAGTTGTTATATCTATAAACGAAAAATGCAGCCATCCGGCTGCATAATCGCAAATTTTAATAGCTTATTTATTGTGCGTTGAGAACACTTATAAATTTTTTATTGTCTTTTTTGGTTTCGAATTTCACGTAACCATCTATCAGGCTGAATATAGTATGATCTCTTCCGATACCTACATTCTTTCCTGGATGAAACTTTGTTCCTCTTTGTCTTACTATAATGTTTCCGGCTCTGACTTCTTCACCACCGTATTTTTTTACGCCCAAATACTTAGGATTGCTGTCGCGTCCGTTTCTACTGCTTCCTACTCCTTTTTTATGTGCCATTTGAAACTCCTTAGACTTGAATATCTTTGACTAACAGATTTGTATAAGATTGTCTGTGACCGTTCTTGTTTACATAACCTTTACGTCTTTTTTTCTTGAATACAATAACTTTGGGATCTCTGACATGATCAACAACTTCTGCAATTACTTTTGCGTTGGAAACTTTTGGTGCGCCAACTACAATATCAACTCCTGTATTCAGCAACAATACATCTTCAATTACAACTTCGTTTCCGGCTTCTTCGTCAGCAAGATAAGGAACCTTGATTTTTTTATCCTTTTCTGCACTGAATTGCTTTCCTTTAAAATCAATTATAGCGTACATGATTTCTCCTCTATATTTTTTCTGATCTTATTAGATTTCAAAGAGATAACTCTTTCCTAACATCGAGAAATTCAAATACTTTTTATCAGGATATAATGTCAAGCGCAAAACTTTCTTTTTAATGCAATTACAACTCTGTTATATTGTTACACGGATGAGGATAAAAATCAGCAAAAGATATAACATCATGTAATTAAAGTCTATAAACATACATCCAATAATAATCCTCAGCTCCGCTACTGCGATAAATCTCTGCCAGTCCTATGCTCTCAGCGTTTTTTATTTTTACAGAAGAAAACAAATAACTGACTCCAAACTCCCTAATCTTTTCCAGGTTTAGTTCACAAGTTATATCAGGATGTTTTTGTCTGAGCAGTCGTTGATCATTCAGATTAAGAAATATCTCATTATCAAACAGATAAGTCTGTAATCCCCATTTTTCATAATACTGCTTCAAATACTTGTTCTGCTCAATCTCTCCGGCAATAACATCACGGAATCTGTTCTTAAAACTGAGCGGATAAATCGGAATATACCCGCCGAGAGTTTTAAATCCGTTGAAATTTGCCACTGCAGGATGAAAGCCAATACAGCCGATACGAACTGATTTCTTGTCATAATCAGCTTCATTCATGTTCAAATAGCCGTCTATTCTTTTAAACAAATCAGCGGAGACAACTTCTTTGATTGTAGGTTTTCCTGTCCATACTTTGTAGGAAGAAAAGGAAAAGTTTATCGTGAGTTGAGCTATAAGCAGCAAGTAGACTATCATTCTGACAACCTTTTTCTTACTGATCAGGAATAAACCACAGCTAAAGGCAAAAATCAGGTACCAGATAAAAGCTGTAATGAAATAGAAACGAGAATAATTGAACCCTATCCCCAGCTTATTATAGAAATCATTCATCGGGTTAAAGTTGTATAATCCGTAAACAACCCCGCTGAACAAAATGAAATAGAGGCACATGTTAAAATATCTCTTTAACTGATAATCCTTCCTGGAATACAAAATCAGCATTGCCAGTATGGAAACCGGAAGAATAAGATAATGATGATAACTGGGCGCATGAAGCTGAGTATTCAGAAAAAATTTGAGAAAATAATCATTAAACATCTGAGAAAAATCTCTTGCTGCAGTCAGAATCCCTGAACGGTTGGTAGGGATTTTGTAGTAGAAATTGATTAGAAAAAATGGATAATTGACTGTAATGTACAAAATAGTCATAAGCAGAAAAGGGGAAATTAGTCGGAGAACATTCTCTCTTTTCACAAATTTGTAGGTCAAATATCCGAAGTATACAAGCAGAATAAAAACGCCTGACAGAAAAAGTCCTGAATAGAATGGGAATATTGTAACAACGAGATAAGAGAGTAAAAGTCTTTCTTTGTTTTGGATATTGATCAGAGACCAGAGTAGCAAAGGTATACCGGCAACACTCAGTCCGCCTTGCGGCCAGAACGGCAGATAAACAAATGTCATGCTGACCAGGGCAAGCACTGTTTTTGATTGTCCGGACATGAAGTAATGTTTGAGCAGAAAGTAAAAACCAAGAAATGCTACTATTCTCAATACGACCTCATTGAGAATGTATCCAGGCAAGAATCCGAATTGCCAGAAAATTTTGGGCACTGTTAAAAGCGATACCCGAAAAATCGGTTCTATTCCGGGCTGATAGAATTCTTCCATTTGCTCAGAAGGGAAAAAACTACCGGCAAATTCACCATCAAAAATACCGAGATAGGAAATTTGGTCAAAATTATCGAACTGCTCAATATAGCAGTTTTCGCCGAGAATCAGATAGGGCAGAAAATAGATTAGAAACAGAATAAAAACCAATGCCGGCACAAAGAAAGTATTTTTTGTAACTTTCACCCAAAGAGAATCTTGGATGATAACTGATTCCTGAGGAATTTCTAGCTTCTCTTTTTTTCTCTTTTTCATAGCTGCTTCAACTCTCTGATTTTTTTGCAAATATAAACGATCTCTTCGGTAGTAATGGTGTAGTGAAGAGGTAATCGGATAATTCTGTCAGCAATGTCTTCAGTAACGGACAATCTAACTTTACTATATTTTTCTCCCCAGTATGGGGCTATGTGGAGTGGTACATAATGAAAAACAGACTCTACTCCCTGTTTTTTCAAATGAGAAATCGCCCCATGGCGTAGTTCAGCATCAAAAAGAATGTAAAAAAGATGTCCATTGTAAATGCAATTTTCCGGAAAATATGAGTATTTTTCCGGTTCCAAAAATTCTGATAATAATGATTGATATTGTTTAAAAATATTGCGTCTTTTTTCGTTGATCTCGCTGAGATGAAGAAGTTGAGAATATAAAAATGCAGCCTGTAACTCACTGAGATAGTAGTTTGAACCCTGATACACCCAGGTCCATTTGTTTATCTTTTTCTGATTGAACTGTTCCCGATTTGTGCCTCTATCTCTGATCTGCTGAGCTTTCTCCATAAATGCGGAATTGTTGATGAAGATTGCTCCTCCTTCACCGCAATGTACATTTTTGGTCTGATGAAAACTCATCACAGCCAGATCTCCAAACCCACCGGCTTTATAATTATTTCTTTCTACTCCAATCGATTGAGCTGCATCTTCTATCAGTAAAATCTGATGTTTTCGGCAAATTTTCAGTAATTTTTCCGGGTCAGCAGGAATTCCGGCATAATGAACAGCTACAATTGCTTTGGTACGGGGAGTAATCAAATTTTCCAGAGAATCAGCATCAAGGCATAGGCTTTTGCTGTCTATGTCACACCAGACGAGCTCTGCCCCACTTCGGGAAAATGCGCTGGCAGTAGCAACATGAGTATAAGATGGCAAAATAACTTCGTCACCAGAATGGAGATCAAGCAGAATTGCACAGATTTCCAGAGCAGCAGTACAGGAAGAGGTCATCAAAACTTTGGGAGAATGAACCAACTCCCGTAAAAAATGTTCGCAGCGCTCAGAGAAATAGCTATTCCCACAAAATTCGCCCTTATGAAAGACTTCATTTATATATCTTTGTTCATCTCCGTAAATTAGTGGTACATTAAACTTTATTGTCATAATTATATTCCTCCCCCCCAAATATATCCTCCGGTTTCATCTCCCAGATTTAGAAGCATATCCAGTATTGAAACTTCGTGCTGGAATTTTCCCCATAGTTGAGGATATACTTTATATTCAGGATAATTAAAAATCTCCAGTTTTATTCCGTTTTTATCAAATTTCTTTTCATCCAGGTAAGCAAGCGCAGCAGGACCGGAAACATAAACATCGGCTTCTATCTGTTTCAATAAGTGAATGATTCTTTCATTTCTACCCTGAATTTCAGTCAATTCACTATCTTGCAAAAAAGAAGTGGAAATTCCCAGATACTCAGAAATTCGCCTAATGGCAAATTGATTGAGATCAGATAAATAGTTCCATCTTTTGTGCAGATATAATTCTTCAAGAAAAGGCAAATACTTCTCCCAGAAAGGACTACGGCAATAGTATCTTTTAAAGGTTTGAAAATGTTTCTCCTGCCAATCCCCTGAGATAATCTTCTTTTCTTTTATTAGTTTTCCGGTTGCAGAAACGGGAACAGTGAGCCAGATTGAACCATTTGAAGTTATTATTCTGTTTCTGTTTCGCCAATCCCGTGAAGTATATTGAACTGAATCAAGGAAGATAAAGACATCCACTGAATTTATGATGTGAAAGTAGCCTTTCCAGGGAATGTAATTCGACTGAATGATTGCTGCTCGTTTCATTAATTCTCTGCTTTACGTAGATATCTTGCCGGGTTTCCAACCCAGATTTCACCCGGGTTTGTATCAGTTAACAAAACCGATCCCATTCCCAGAGCAGAATATTCTGCCATAGTTACATTTTCTCTGATTGTAGCGTTCAGTCCAACGTGACAACCTGTACTGATTTTCACAAAAGACCCTGTACATGCCTGTGCCGCCAGGTGACAAAAATCTCCGACAGCACTGTTGTGACCAACGGTTGCTCCTGCCATTATCAGAGAACATTTACCGATGACAGCTTCAGATGAAACAGAAACATTCGGCATGATAACTGATCCCTTGCCTATTCTGGCAGAGGGAGCAACATAAGCCTGAGGATGAATAAATGTAAACAAACTGCTTTCCGGTATTTTTAGATTCAGAAATAGGTTTATTCGCCTTTCCTGACCATCTATCCTGTAAATTGAGTTGATAAAAAACACTTCAGGAAATTCTTCATAATCACTTAGCTTCCCTAAAACAGGATAACCGGCTATAATTTCTCCCTTTTCAGCTCTGTCATTCAAGAAACCAATCACTGAAACATCCATACCATAGTTTACTCTGGCATGAGTTATAGCATCGGCAATGACAGAACCATTGCCTATTCCACCCAGAATTATTACTTTTTTCATTGTTTCCTCGACCATACTAATCAATCTATAATTCGTGATTTTTATCAATACCACTTGTTACCAATCCTCACATAAACGTCGGAAAACGTTTTATTCTTCGTCCCCAATCAGGGAAGGTTGAATATTAGAATTCAACCCACTAAAGGATTAGGGACGAGAAGAAAGATCCGATCAGGGAGAGCTAAATAACCTCATAAAGGATTAGGACAAGTTTTTTATTCATCATCTGGCACCCTCGAGCTACAGATCTCATCTATCTCAAAGGTTGGAACATATTTCTCAAGTAAATCTTTTCTCAACAGATAGTTAGCTGCATATAGAAAAACATACAATGGCAGGATTAGTAATGATTTCAGCCAGATACCACTGCAAAACAAAAGCAGTCCTAAGATAATTAACGACATTACAATCAAAACACTTCCGGCTAAGGTCAGAGGAATTTTGGAATAAACCAAAAATCTTCCCAACGCAAGATTAAGCAATTTTCTCAGATTATAGCCGCTTTTACCGGCAAATCTATCTCCTCTTTTCAGTTTTACGCATGAATACGGACTTTTCTGAAAAAGCAATCTGCTGAGGAAAGTGCCCGGCTGATGAGGGTTTCCCAAAATATTTGCCAAAGCGCTTTTTCTGATTATTCGAAAAACTCCGGTGCGGGGTGGATGTTTAATAGTTGTCAGACAATTGGAAAAATTGTAGAAAAAAACAGAAACCATCTTTCTCCAACCTTCACCACTCTCTTCTCTTTGTGCCAGAACCATATCTATGTTATCATTGATAATTCTCTCCAAGAACACAGGAATATCTTCCGGACAATCCTGCAAATCTGAATCCATAACCACCACAAACTCCCCTCTCGCCTGAGTCAATCCGGCTGCAATCGCATTTGATTGTCCATAGTTTTGCTTCAATTTCACCAAAACTATCTTAGGTAAATCACTCATCATCTTTTTAATAATCTTTACCGAATCATCTCTGCTGCCATCATCAACAAAAACAACTTCAAAATCTGTTGTTAGCGCAGACAATACCGGAATCAACCTTCTGACTAATTCAGGCAGAACTTCCGCGTCATTGAAAACAGGAATAACTACTGACAATTTCATCTAACTAACCTGTCAGATGACTCCAAAATCACCTTTGTGCCGGAAAAGAGATTGATTAATCCACCGATGATTGCCGGAACCACCGACAGAGTAACAAAGTTTATCAGTGAAACAAACATCAACGTTGAACCGGCAATACCCATTTTACTGTAGAAATGTATAAACGCACTTTCTCTTATACCCAAACCACTGACAGTTAAAGGAATTAGTGATATCAATTGAATAACTGGCTGGAGAATTATATGTTGAAAAAAGTCAGTTGTAATTCCAAAAAGACGAAAAACAAAATAGACATTGATGAAGCTTAGGAATTGAACTATGACTACCAGTGGAAGAGCTCTCGTGACAAGTAACTTTTTATCAGATTTTTGCAGATATCCGAGTACTTTGCTTAAAAAAAACCGGATTCTACCTTTTGAATTTCCAATCACACTATCTCCCCCATTTCTTCTAATCCACATAAAAATAAACAGCAAGATAACAATTAGAAATAGCAGTACAGCATAGATCAAAATTCCCCGGAATAGAAATAATCCGGCAATTGAAACCATCAGAGTCAGAGTCAGAAAACCGGTTAACTTCTCCAAAATCACTGAAGCCGATGCTTTGGCGTGGAGTTCTTTACTTTCAGATTCCAGCAACAAAATTCTGAAGACGGCAAAACCATCTGAAGAAGGCAGCAGCAGCCCGTAGAAAATAGAAACGAGATTTATCCTCAGTAAACTCAGCAGAGAATATTTTCCGCCGGTAGAAATAATGAATTGCTGCCAGCGATAAGCAGCAACCAGTTGTATGAGAATCAGACTATTCAGAAATGTAGGAAATAGCCAAAATAGTCGTAAATCTGAAAATCTGATCAGATAAAATGATTCTCTGTTTTGGTTTGCTATTACTCCCAGAATAATCAAAGTCAGAAAAATCTTTGAAAAATTCAGAACTGTCCTGAAGAGTTTATCTCTGAAGAGTAACCGGAAATTCATCAATTTATCTCACAATCTCAAACATTCTGTCCAAAGACTCTTTTGTTCTATGAATAATGCTTTCTTCCAAATTAACTTCATATTCTTCTGAAATCAGTGCAGTTAGAACATTCTCTAAACTGTTTTTCTTCATATCCTCACAAACCATCTCTGAGCTTAGATAAACGATATTCTTTCCCGGATATCTGGCTTGCAATTGTTTGAACAGACCTAACTCAGTGCCAATTATCGCTTTATCATTTTTAGCCACAAAATCAATCATTTGACTGGTAGAGCAAACTACATCGGCAAACTTACAAACCTCAAGATTACATTCAGGATGAACCAACAGAGTATAATCAGGATATTGTTTTTTTACTTCAAAAGCTTCTTCAATAGAAACTCTATCATGTACATAACAGAAGCTGTCAGGAAGAATCAGTTTCCTGCCTGTTTTGTATTCCACCCACCTACCAATATTACAATCAGGAACAAAAATTATCTCCTTATTGTCAGGAATCGCTTCCACTATTTTAATACAGTTAGCTGATGTGCAAGTAATTGTACTTTCGGCTTTTAAAGCTGCCGGTGAATTAACATAGCAGACAATTTCCGCCTCCGGATGTTCTGCTTTCAATTTGTTCAAAAAAGAGGGATCTTTCATGTTTGCCAAACGACAATCTGCATCTTTATGAGCCATCAGCACTTTTTTATCAGGATTGAGAATTTTTACTGCTTCTCCCATAATTTTAATACTGCAGGTCAAAAATAAATCCGCATCTGATTTGGCAGCTTCCAGCGCCATGTGCAAGGAATCTCCCACATAGTCGGCAATCTCCTGAATTTCAACATCTATGTAGTTGTGCGCCATAATAAAACAATTTTTCTCTTTCTTAATTTTCATTATCTGTTTCTGGATTTCAGATTTATTCAGATTAAGTAATTTCTCTTTTGTCAAAATAGCTCCTTTTGTTATCTGATAATTAACTCGACTTGTTACAATTATTTGAATTCATTGCCTATTCTGGAAATGATGAAAGGGGTTTTCCCGCTTTTGCTTTTCTCCAGTTGGGTGACAATTCTGAATTCCAATTTAATATCCTGACCTAATCTTTTTCGTAGTCCCATCTCCAGAGCTTTCTCTGATTCTCTGTTGTAATTATGATCTACAACGAGATTAACTGTAATTTTATCAATACGTTCCTGAATACATTGCGACACAACCACTCCTTTGGCATTATCAATTGAATGAGACATTACTGCCCCCAGAAATCTGCCATCGGGTGTTTCAATGTAATCACATTGTTTACCCAGGATTTTCTTCACCACCCTGAAGTATCTTCCACAGCTGCAGCGGGTTTCACTCAATTCTACTCTATCCTTCACCTGATATCTGATCAAAGGCATTGAATAATTGTAAAAACTTGTTCCAACCAGATTACCTTCTTTTGATGGTTTGCCTTTATCATCTAAAATTTCCATATAAGCAAAATCCTCAATCAGATGCAAACTTCCCTTCTCACACTGAGAGATCATCGCACTGCACTCATGCATGGAATGAAAATTAAAAACCCTGGTTCTAAAGCATCTTTCCAGAAATAGCCTTTTTTCATCTGAAAGTGTTTCTCCGTATGTGATGATTGCCCTGGGAGAATTGATAAATAGCTTTGCTTCTTCGGCAAATTTGCCAATCATAACCATATCAAATGGGAAGCCAATGAAAATTTTTGGTTTAAGTTCATTGATTTTTTTCACCAATTCCAGACAGCTTTCTTTATTGAGATGATTGGAGTCAAACCTCAAGACATTATAAAATGGATTAAATTTGAAAGCAACATCAGGGAAATAATAGCTTTGCACACTCAGCGTACGCATTCCGGGATGATAACCTGCCCAGGAAAAGGAGCGAAGCAGAGCAGCAATCTTGTTTGCCTGAACGTCATCACTCAGGATGAAATGGAGCGGTGTTCCGGTTGAACCACTGGTAGAGTCTTTAGTAATGCCGTATTTATCTGCGCAATTAGAGAGCAGCTCATCAGCGTTTCTACGGACAATTTCTTTGTCTAACAACGGTAACCGGGAAAAATCATTAATATTGAAACTCCCATGAGATAAACCAACTTCAGAGAAAATTCTTTTGTAATATGGCACATGAATTGAGGTGTAGTTGATTAGCTTCTCAAGATTCATTCTCTGAAAATCTTTGATATTTTTGCCGGTACGGAATTGATTTCTTCGATAAAACCACCATCTGCCGGCAACTTTGAAAGGTATCTGAAAAATTGATTTTTCCATTATTTTTCTCTCTCGCTTTTCCTACTCTCTTCAAATTTTTCAATATCATCGTATTTTTTTAACAGCTTTTTTGCTGCAAGAACCATGGGCGGTCCGACAAATCTGTCATCCAGATAAGCAACACCTTTTTCTGATTTCTCTGCTTCTTCGGCTAATTTCAGCATTTTTTTTGCATCAGCTACTTCCTGTGGAGTCGGGGTAAAATAATGCTTTGCCAGAGGAATCTCTTTGGGGTTCAAAATGAGCATTCCTTCAAAACCCAATGTTTTGGCAACTTTCAGGTTTTCTTCTAAATCATTTAAATCATGAACTTTAATGTGAACTGTATCAACCGGGATCTTGCCGGCAGCCCGACAAGCCATAGCAATCATCGCCCGGGGAGTATAAAGAGACAGATGCCTTTCGTCATGAACACCCTGAAGATCTGCGACAAAATCCTCACAGCCAAAAGCCAGAGCTATAACTCTTTGAGAAGCCGTTGCTATTTGATAAGCATTAATCACTGCCGAGCAGGTTTCGATGAGGGGTATCAATTTGAAATGTCCGGCTTTAAAACAAGCGTGTTCTTCGTATTTTTGTATAAGTTTGTCTACATTGATTATATCTTCAGAATCATAGGATTTAGGATAGATAAAACCATCCACATAAGGCATAATAAAACTTTTAATATCATCTTCCAGTAAACCGGAATCTTTATCGTTTACTCTTATCCAAACCGAGAACCCTGAGAATTTCCTCATCTGAACCAGCATTGCACAAAGCTTCCTGGCTGCAATTTTGTTATGGAAAGGAGTCACAGAATCCTCCAAATCGAGAATAAGTGCATCGGCATCACTTTCAGCAGCCTTAAGAAGTAACTTCTCATTGTGTCCTGGGACAAACATCATGGTTCTCAGGATGTACACTAAAACTCCTGCTGCTTCGGAATCAAGACATGACGGCGTAAAGTCAACACCTGCTCGGAATTTTGGTTGTATGCTCTGGTTTCTACAGAGACAACTCCTCTGTCAGTTTTTTTTGACGATTCTCTTATGTTGAGAATCTCAGATTCAGCATATATTGTATCACCGATAAAGATCGGCTTATCATGTACCACTTTTTCAAAACCAAGATTGGCTATCGCTCTGCCACTAATATCTTTAACTGACATTCCCACAACAATTGAGAATACCAGAGTTCCCACAACCACTATTTTACCATAATCGCACTTCGCTGCATATTCAACATCCAAGTGTAAAGGATGATGATTCATTGTTAACAGACAGAACAAATTGTTGTCGCTTTCGGTAATGGTTTTCCCAGGATAATGCCTGATTATGTCACCTACGGTAAATTCGTGTAAATAGCGACCAAATGGTGATTTAGAAGCAGAGTTTTTGTTTTGATTAAGAGTAGATTCCGGTGATGAATCTGAATTATAAAAACCTGAATGATTTTCTAACATAATTCCTCCAATGATAATTAAGCAAGAAGCTTTCCAAAAGAGGGACAATTTAGATTTAAGAAATATTGTTGGTTCGGAGCAAGAGTTTCTTAAGCACATAAGAGTTTTAGGGAATTTAACCTTGACGAAAAACAGGTCATTTTTTGTTTGTGAAAAAATTTATCAAGGTGCTTTATGGAAAATAAGAATGAAATAGATTTACTTGACATACTGATAATTCTGGCAAAGAGAAAGTGGTTTATATTTTGGGTAACACTGATTGTGAGTTTAGGGGCTGTTGTTTATAGTTTATTAACACCAGAGATCTGGAGTGCAACTGCTACCGTAAGACTGTCCTCGTCTTCAAGTCCTGGTTATAGTCTTGGAAGTGGACTATTGTCTTCATTAGGTAGTGGATTATTACCAAGCATAGACTCATCTATAGAACAAGCCATTCAGACTATAACTAGCAACACATTCTCAATGGAAATTATTGATAGATTTAATCTCATTGATTATTTTGACTTGAGTTTTAAAGATAAATTGAAGGCTAAAGATAAATCTCTTGATCTATTAAAGAATGATGTCCTGGAAATTGGAGTAAACGAAGAAGCTAACTCAATTTCAATCTCAATTTTTACGAAAGATAAAATTTTATCTGCTCAAATAGCGAATTATTATTGTGATTTATTAGATAGGTACAATAGAGAAAACATCAACTCAAAGGGACGACAGGAACGCTTGTTTCTGGAGACTAGAATTAAGGAGATTAAAAATGAACTCGAAAGAATATCTGAATTGATTGTAGCATTTCAAGAAGATCACAATACGCTGGACATAGGTTCTCAGTTACTTCAGTCGTTACAGTTATACACAAACCTGAATATCGAAAAGCAAAAACTACTGATAGATCTTGAAATAGATAAAAACTTCAATAAATCAGAACAGTCTATTAAAATGATAGAAAAGAAAATTTCAATTGTTAATAATCAAATCAAAACTATTGAAGACTCTGATTCCACATTATCTAACTATATTCTTAATCTAGATACAGTTCCAAAATTAGCGAGAGAATTCTTGGAATACGAAGTCCAAATGCAGACTCAACAAAAACTATATGAATATCTAATACCCCAATATGAACTCGCCAAAGTTCAAGAAATTAAAGACTTACCAACTATTACCTTTGTTGATAAAGCACAACCAATGGGATTCAGGTCAAAGCCCAAAAGAGCAATGATATGTATAATCTCATTTTTTACTGCTTTCTTTCTATCATCTTTTGTAATAGTTTTTTTGCACTTACTAGAACCTCACAAAGGCAAAATCAGTTTATTATATAAGGAATTTTTTAGCAAAAAGTGAAAAGAAACTTCTCGTTAGTTCTACTTATAGGCTTGATTGCAGTTGTTTCGATTTCTTCAGGAATTGTCATACAGGATCGTTCAATTGTTTTAGTAATTACAGCATTAGTAGGAGTAACCTGGTTAAGTGTTTTTTTTATTTTTTTCAAAATCAATATCTTAAATTTCATGATTGCAACGAGTTTGATATACTTAATAAAACCAATTCAGCCTTTTTACTTCATTATGACAGGTCTTTTATGGATAGTTTTTTTTATTCAAAAAGAAATGCCTCTCATGATGAAAGATTTTAAGCCACATAATTTTCATTCTTTTCTAATCATTCTTTTATTTTCTATAATCGGATTTTATAAAGCTCCAAGTACTTCAGAAGGAATGATTTATTTTACGAGAATTTTCTTCATTCCTTTTACTCTTGTCACAATCTTTTCCAATATTAAACTAGAATTTAGAAAAATTAAGCTCTTTTATTCCTGCATCGTGGTTGTTGCCTTTGTAGTTAGCTTAATTGGTGTTTATTTAGCCATAACAAATCCTGAAGATCGCATTGGCTCTACATGGGTAACAGCTATGACCATAAATGCTTTCTACCTAATTGCATTTTATTTATCTTTGGCATTGTATTTTGAAGTGTCAAAGAAAACTGTTAAGGTAATTTTTATTGTCATGGCATTTATTATTTTTTTAGGGATATTATTTACTTATACTCGCATGGCTTTATTGGGGATTGCTTTTGGTTTGGGATTGGCTTCTTTGAAAGTAAAGGAGTTGAGAAAATATTTTATATTCTTTGCAGTTTTAGGATTTATCCTAATACCAGCTACTCTTCTAATGAGATTTTCAAAGGGTATATTCGAAGATACTTCGATGATAATTAGGTACTTAGTTTGGGAGAAAAGTATTAATTTGATAATCGAGAGTCCCATAACCGGAATAGGATTTGAAACTCTCAAATATATCAATAAAATGCCTGAGGCATTTAGTTTCTTGTATGCTGAGCATTCACATAATGTGTTTCTGCGTTTAGCTTTAGAAATTGGGGTCATCGGTATGCTTGCGTACAATTTTGTTATATTTAGAAATCTTTACTTGTACTATAAGATATTCAAAAATCGGATGCTTTACTATTTTACTTTTGTTGCTCTTTTAACAATTATGTTTACGTGTTTGACAGACGTTTTCATCATCCAAACTCCAATTGCTTTTTTATTCTGGAGCTTGATGGGAATTGTTATAAATCAAATTATTAACAAAGAAGAATTTATTGAGCTATCTTCTTAAACTTACTTAATAAATAACCATTACTGATTGCTCCTGAAAGAATAAAGATACTTACTGTTGCAATCGCAGCTCCCATACTCCCGTATTTTTTTATTAACCAAATATCCAAAATAATGTTAAAGCTACCACTAATCATACTGATATAGAAATTTACTTTTGCATTACCAAGACTGGCAATGAAATTTCCTGATGGTATTCTGAAAGTGCCGGCAAAAAAATAACCTAAAGCAAGAACTTTATAAATAATAATTGAATCTTTATAAGCAGAACTGAATATCAATGGAAACAAAAAATCAGCGGTCAAAATTAAAGAAATAGAAATACTCAGGTTAATCAAGCCTAATATTTTTAATGTTTTATAATAGTTATTCTTCACATATAATAGATCTTTGTTATTCTTTGCAATATAAGGATATAGAAATTGTATTATTGACATAGGTAAGAAATTTAGTGCAAATGGGATTAAGGTTGCTGTTTTATAAGATGCTACAGTTGCACCTTCTTTAATGATTAACCCGACTAAAAAAGTATCAATAAGCAATAGAATTGAAGACATTGCATTGGTCATACTTACAGTAACAGAATATTTAAGAAACTTGATGATTTCTTTTTTGGATAGAAAAATTATCTTGAAATCAAATGAATCTCTAATCAAATATAAAGCTATAATTGCTACTGCAGTTACTGCAATGTACCTAAATACAATCAATCCGTTAATATGGAACAAGTACAGTCCCAGTACTGAAAAAATGACCATCGAAGATGAACCTAAAACAGATAAATAAGAGAAGACTCGATTTTTGAAAGTTGCACGTAAGTAACTTGAGGACAAATCAGTTATCGATAATAATAACGGGATAAAAGAAATTTTCTGTAGTAGCAGATTACTTTCATAGATTGAAGCTAATTTTAACATCCCGAAAATCTGCATTGCCAAAACTGCCAGCAAATCTCCACTAGCTAATAGAATAAAACCCAGAAATAAATAGTTCTTTTTGACTTTGCTGTCTGATGATTGACTGACAAATTGCAAAACTCCTGAAGAAGCTCCAAACCCTCTTAACAAAAGAAACAAATTCATAATATTTAGTGCATAAGACCAAATACCATACTCTTCTTTTGTCATCAATCTTACTAAAAAAACTGAAGAACTGAAAAGTAATATCTTGTTAATCAAACTTGAAGATATTATGTGCACAGCACCTAAATGAACTGCTTTTCTTAAATCCTTAATCATGAAGCAGATAATTCGTTCCATTTAACAAAGTTATCGCCATTGTTTTCTCAATAAAACAACCATTTGAATATAAATTGCGAATATCTTCTTTTAAGTCTTTATTTTCAATTATATTTATCAGTTCTTGAAAATTTCTGTCAAAAAAAGACGCCAAACCAGTATTTGTTTGAAACCAATAATCGAATGGGTTCATTCCTATATTTTTTTTAAATTTATTGAGATATTTATTAACACGATATTTAATTATTCTGATTAACGTTGGATCAGAAATTTTTATTTTGTATTTATCGGTTGGGATTGTATTCGCAGTGGGAATTTTTGTCAAAATCCATGTCGAATACAATTTTTGCATCTGAGATGCATTGTAATCTAATGAAAGACAGAAAGAAAGAAAATCTGGTATCAAAAAAGGTGAGACAGAAAAAGAAAATTCTTTAGTCATCAAATCTCCATTGATTATTCCATTAAAACCTCTGTTCTTTAGGATAAACATTTCTTCATCGTTGTATTTTTTTATCAAGGAATCTATGTCCGTGATTTTAGAAATGACTTTAGTTGAATAAGCTGATTGCTTGATAACATTTTGTCGTCCCCATTTCTTATAAGTACCCAAAATTTCACCAAGAATGCCCGTATGCAATAATCCATAATATTCCCAATTAATTAAACTCAAAGCACTCATTTGATGAGCAGCACCAGAGAAAAGAATCTGACCATCATTAG
>JAQVBK010000228.1 GCA_028690365.1 Candidatus Cloacimonadota bacterium | reverse complement strand
ATATCATTTGAGTCGGCGCACAACGGGCTGAAGCCCTGCTCCGTCGGTTTCACCTCCTCCGCAGGGCTTCAGCCCGTTGTATGTGGTCATTTTGAAAAAAATAAAAATAGTAATTGACAAGGAAATAAAGATGAAATATTTTTCTATCAAATATCTGATTATTACAGATTATAAGTTGTAAGAATAACAAAAATGTCCGCAACTAACCTGAAAAACAATGAGTTATATTTTACACCAACATCTGAGACTCAACTGAAAAAAGAAGACTCAATTCAAGGTTTGAATAAAAAAATCGAACTACTGTTAAACAAATTTCACATACTCTATGATCTCAAAAACAATTCTCTTGAAAAAGCCTTGGATGAATTCTCTGTTTATTGTGAGAATCTGGAACTGCAGAACAGGAAATTGGAGAATGCAAATTATGAATTAGAGAATAATCAAAAGCATTATAGTGAATTATTTGAATTTGCTTCGATTGGTTATGTGACCTATAAAGATGACATGACAATCTTATCAATGAATGAAACGCTTGATAAAATGTTGGGAATTGGAGAAGAGGACAAAGCAAAAGTTATTTTCACAGATTTCATTCATCCTGATGATAAGAAAAATTTTGTCTTGCATCTTGAGTCACTAAAAAAAACAGGGAAAACAAGTAGTTGCTTGATAAAGATTACAGGAGTCCCTAAAGACTATACTGTCAGAGTTGAAAGTAATGCCTTTAAAGATAAAGGTCAATTAGTATTTCGCAGTGCAATTGCAGATTTATCTCAGGAATATGAATTAGCCGAAAAACTTGATGAAACGAATCAAAAACTGGCACTTCAAAACTCTACTTTGTCAGAATACAAAAGAAGACTGGAAGCGACTATGCTGGCGGGTAATATTGCCTGGTGGCAGATGAATATCAAGACCGGATAAGTAACATTTAACGAACAGAAAACCAGAATGCTTAACCGCTCTGCAAAAGATTTTACTCATTACAGCCATTTTACCAGAATTATTCATCCTGAAGATTATGAAAGAGTTATGGAAAATATGAGAAATTATCTCAGGGGAAATAGTAATGCGTATCAGGTAGATTATCGAATCCAAACAGCTCAGGGTGATTACAGATGGTTTTATGATATCGGTTTGGTATCAACACGATCAGAAGATGGAAGTCCCTTTATTCTTACAGTAGTTGTAATTGATGTCACTCAGACCAAACAAAGTGAATATGAATTAAAGGAAAGGATTAAGGAATTACAGGGATTGTTCAAGATTACTCGTATCCTGGAGAATTCTCTTGATTTGCAACAGGTTTTTTCTGAAATAGTCAAAACAATTCCCGAAATACTTCAGTTCCCTGAACTAGGATATGCTTCTATAGAATGGAAAGGAGAAACATTCAAGACTGAACTCTTTTGCCACAGTGAGTGTAGAATCAACTTGCCGATTAAGGCTAATTCTTTGCCTGAAGGTGAGTTAATAGTTGGATATGTGAGTAATGAAAACAGAAACGAAAAAGTATCTCTGATAAGTGAGGAAATTTCAGTTTTTGCTACAGTGGCTGAACTCATTGGCAAAACAATTGAAAGAATAACAGCAGTCAGTGAGTTAGAAGAGAGTAAGAATAAATTCAAATATCTCTTCGACATTGTAGTTGATCCGCTCTATATTCATGATTTAGAAGGAAGATTCTTGGAAATAAATAGAAGTGCTCTCAATGTTCTGGGGTATTCAAGGGAAGATATATTGGAAAAGAATCTATCTTACATCGATGCAGAGTATGATTTAATTGAAGTGCAGAAAAAGATGGATATATTGACAAGAAAAGGGACTAACCTTTTTGAAGGTTATCATAGAACAAAAAACGGCAAAAAGTTTCCGGTAGAAGTTCATGCTCAATTAGTTGAACTAGACGGGAAAAAAGTGATAATCAGTCTGGCAAGAGATATTACTGATCGGAAACAAAGTGAAGAAGCATTACTTAATAGTGAGAGACTTTTCCGTAGTGTTTTTGAACAATCTGCAGTTGGTATTTGCTTCTCTGATCTGAATGGAAAGCTGATAAATGTGAACCAACATTTCAGTGATATCCTGGGATATTCTAAGGATGAACTTCTTCAGTTAACCTGGCGTGATTTTACATATCCTGATGACGTGATCTATGAACAGGATAATGAGAAAAAATTATTTGAAGGGAAAATAAAATCTTATACGATACAAAAAAGATATATCAAGAAAGATGGTCAGATAATCTGGGTCAATCTGGTAGTTTCAATAATGAGGGATGAAAAGGGAAATCCGCTTAGATATATAGGCATTGTGAGAGATATTACCCAAGAAAAATATAATGAAAATGCACTGACGGAAAGTGAAGAAAAATTCCGCAATCTATACGAAACTATGGGACAAGGGGTAGTTTATCAGAACAAAACCGGAGAGATAATTTCCGCAAACCCTGCTGCCCTGAGAATATTGGGGTTAACCCAGGATCAGATAAAAGGCAGAACATCCATGGACCCACGTTGGAGGGCAATTAAAGCTGACGGGAGTGAGTATTTAGGCAAAGATCATCCGGCAGTCCTTGCTCTGATTTCCGGGGAACCTGTAGTTAATAAAACTATGGGAGTATTTCATCCTGAGGAAAATGGTTACAGGTGGATAATTATTACTTCTATTCCTCAATTCTTCAATGGAGAAAAACATCCTTATCAGGTGTTTTCTACTTTCACTGATATCACTGCCCAAAAGAAAGCAGAAATCAGATTGAGAGAAACCAGGGATTATCTTGATAATCTGATAACATATGCAAATGCTCCAATTATTGTATGGGACGAAAATCTGAAGATTACAAAATTTAACAATGCCTTTGAAAACATTACAGGTTTACCAGCTTCAAAGATGTTGGGAAAACCGGTGGAACTTATGTTCCCACCTGATCAGAAAGATAACTACCTGAAATACGTAGAAGAGACTTCAAAAGGCAAGAAATGGGAAACTTTGGAAATAGATCTTCGTCATGTTGATGGGACAATCAGAACAGTACTCTGGAATTCAGCCAACATATTGAATGAAAAAGGAGATCGGGTAATTGCTACTATTGCGCAGGGACAGGATATAACTGAAAGAATTAAGGCTGAGAAGGAGCTTAAATCGAATCAGAAAATGCTGCAGGATATAATAAATACACTGCCTGGAACATTAAATGTTTTAGATAAAGACTATAACGTCATTGCCTTGAATAATGCGGAGTTCAGACTAAAGAATACAGATTATAAGACCGTAAAAGAAGCGATAGGGAAAAAGTGTTATCAGGTTTTTATGGACAGAAATAGCCCTTGTCCATGGTGCAAAATTGCAGAAGTTATCGAAACGAAAAAGCCGAATACAGAGATAACAGCTCCTGGAGATTCCAGAGAAATAACTACCGGCAGAGCTTTGCAGATTTTCAATTCTCCGATTTTAGATGAGAATGGAGAACTGAAAGCTGTGGTTGAGTATGGTCTTGATATCACTGAACTGAGGAATGCCAAACTGGAAGCTGAGAAAGCAAACAGAGCAAAAAGTGAGTTTCTGGCAAATATGAGTCACGAAATCAGAACTCCTTTGAATGGAGTGATAGGTTTTACTGAATTGTTAAAAGATACCGACTTGAATTCGGATCAATTGAAGTATGTTGAGAATACTCAGACATCAGCACAGGCTTTGTTGGGGATAATTAATGACATTCTGGATTTTTCAAAAATTGAGGCTGATAAGCTTGAGTTGGAATTGGTTAATACTGATCTGATTGATTTGGTGGAACAAACTGCAGACATTCTGAAAATATCCGCGGCTAAAAAAAATCTTGAGCTGCTCATGAATATCGACCCCGTTTGTCCTCGGTTTGCAATAATAGATCCGGTAAGGTTAAGACAGATTTTGTTGAATCTCCTGAGTAATGCAATAAAATTTACAAAAGAGGGTGAAGTTGAGTTAAAATTATCGTTCTCTACCAATAAAAATAAAGGAGTATTCAAATTTTCAGTTCGCGATACAGGAATAGGAATTGAAGAAAATAAACGAAATAGACTTTTCAAAGCTTTTTCTCAGGCAGATGGTTCCACTACCAGGAGATATGGTGGTACAGGACTGGGTTTAGTTATCTCCAATTTGCTGGCTGAGAAGATGGGTAACCGAATAGAGCTGGAAACTGAGGTAGGAGTAGGTTCGACTTTTTCATTCAGTTTTGAAACAGAGTATTCTCAGGGTTCTGAATCTGTTCATAGCAAGGAACTTAATGTAAAAAGAGCACTGATAGTTGATGATAACCAGAACAATTTAGTTATTCTTGAAAATATTCTAAAAATCTGGGGGATTGAATCAGTTGCCGTAAAGAGTGGTTTTCTGGCGATTAGTGAATTATCAAAAGACAAAAAATTTGATGTGGCGATTATTGATTATCAGATGCCCAATTTTGACGGACTTGAAACTGTCAGAGTAATCAGGGAAGATTTACAAATGGATCAAGGGCAGCTACCGGTAATTCTATTACACAGTTCAGCTGAGGATTTAGCTATTGAAAAGAAATGTAAACAATTTGGCATCAAATTCAGCTTGGTGAAACCTCTCAAAAGGTCCGATCTAAAAAAATATCTGATTGAATTAAACGAAATCTCTACCCCCAAAACATCTCCAACAGATAAACCGCTGCAATCAAAATACTCTTCAGAAATGTCTCCCAAGATTCTTATTGCAGAAGATGTTGAATTGAATCTGACACTAGTGAAAGCAATGTTAAATCAGATGTTCCCGAGAGCAGAAGTACTAGAAGCGAAAAATGGTTTGGAGGTTTTAAAGATATATAATTCCAATGATATCAATCTTGTTCTGATGGATGTGCAGATGCCTGAGATGGATGGAATTGATGCTACCGGTCAAATAAGAAATCTTGAACTGAAAACAGGAAAACATGTTCCCATAATTGCTCTTACAGCCGGAGCCGTTGTTTCAGAAAGAGAAAAATGTCTTGCTGCCGGAATGGATGATTTTCTTACTAAACCCATTATCCGACAGGAACTTGAGAGTGTCATAAAGAGATTTCTATCTAACAAAAATGAGTCAGGAACGCATTCGACAGAATATTCAACAGTTCCAGACAGTGTGAAATTTTATAAAGATAAATTACTGAGGAAAATAGGGAATGATAATGAAGTGATGACAGCATTAATTTCAACTGTTCTTGAGATTTTTCCCGGTTACTTCCAGTCACTTGAAAGGGCTGTTGAAGAAAAAAATA
>JAQVBK010000227.1 GCA_028690365.1 Candidatus Cloacimonadota bacterium | reverse complement strand
ATCGTATGATACGCTTCCAGCTATTGTTGGTGTTAAATTATATTTATTTTTTGACGAATCAACAAGTGAATTGTTAAGACTCCAGCTTCCAATTAACATCTATTATACTTCTCTCTCTCTTTTTTTTTAGTTAAACGAAAAAACAACACCAAGACTGCTGTCAAACGAAATTGTTGCTCTTTCATTTATTTTATATGCCATTGAATGTGTGGTTGCTCCAGAATCTGCACTCATGTATACATCAGTAATATTATTGTTTCCGATTGTTGCAACGTTGCTGCCTTTATTTGGAGCACCGTAACCAATTGCTATATTGTTTACAGAAGTTGAGCTGTTTCCTCCAGAAGTTGAGCCAACGGCTACGTTCTGAGAACCGTTTGCAACAGACGATTTTCCAACAACTGTATTGTCGTTCCCAGATGTAATTCCGCTACCAGAAGTCGAACCAACGATTGTGTTATTTGCTCCAGATGTAACTCCAGTTCCAGACGCTGAGCCAACAATTGTGTTGTTGTTTCCAGATGTAACATTAAGACCAGCAGTATAACCAATTCCGATGTTTGATGCTCCGGTTACTTTACTGAGAGCAGAGGTTCCGATTGCGACAGAATATAAAACTGAAGATGAACCATTATTTCCAATTGCAGACTGTCCGATTGCAATATTGTTTGTTCCGCTTAAATTATTAAATGCAGAAATTCCAAGAGCAATGTTTGAGGAATTAACTATACAGGCAACAACAGGAACTCCGTTGCTGAAATAAACAGGGGTATTGATTGACCCAACTGATGTTCCAACTACGCTTGCGGACTTATTTGCCTTTGTTCCAAGACGAACTGCACATGATGAGTTATCGGCATCGATGTTTGACGCAGAGAAAATACTCCCAACGACTTTTAGGTTTCCGCCTATAAAACCTCCGCCACGAATTGAAAACGGCAGGTTTGTACTGAACTGAGAACTTGACAATACAGTATTTGTATTGTCATAGCCAGTTATTGTTCCATATATCGTTGTGTTTTGATTAATGTTCATATGAAAAGTTTTATTCCTTTTTTTCTTCTTATTCTACTTCATTATCTTGGCAAAAAAATAGAGAGCACAGTGATGTGTGCTCTCTTTTTCTATATATGTAAATTTAGTTTTTTATTTCAAATCACCAAACACCATATCTTGAATTTCTTTTGGTATTGCTTTCTCCCATTTATTTCCTTCAAGAGCATTTTTCAATGTATCCATAACAAAAAACACTTTATTGAATTTATACCTGCTTAATATTCAATCCGTATCTATACGCCTTGAGTTTTTCATAATTTACATACGCAAAAGTACGCTGACCAGTTGCTTTCCAGCAGATGTACTTAAATCCTGCATTGTTTACTGGGAAAGCTGCTGTGATTTCGTATAATGAATTTGTTCCGGTTATATATATCAAATCTCCAAGGTCAACGATGTTGCTGACATTCCTGAATTCAAGGTTGAATGTCTTCAGAATTATTGACCCAATTATTTTTGTTGTATTATAATCAGGAATGCATTTAGAATAATCATCATCAGAAATTGTGCATTCAAAAATTCCAGTTGAATTTAAGTATATTGCAATATCATGAAGAGTTCCATAAGCATCGGTGTTTACAAAATACTGAGTTGTTGTTCCTGTTTTTAATAATGAAATCATGTTCCCTTGTTTATATGTTTCCCAATCTCCGTTCCCAGATTTTACTGTTATTTTTATTGAAGAAGTTGCTCCGGTTTTTAATGAGTCGATAGTTTGCGCCATTGAGTCGAAATTAAATATAAACTCAAGATTTCCTTCGGTTTCAGAAGGATTACCGTCAGCCATGGAAAAAGAAAATGGGTCTGTTTTATATACAGAACGAAGCTCAAATGGTCTGCAGTACATTCTGCCACCAATTTCTTCGTTATAAATTGGGTTCATTTTCGTTGCTGTCTTATCAAGTTTAAAGACATATACCAAAGGAGCAACGGAATTAAAATACGAAGCAGAAAGCGTGTTAAAATAACTTGCTGACTTCTTTACATCGTCATAGTTCATAACATTATCTTGACAAAAAAGAAAGGGCGAATATCACATCCGCCCTTGTTTTTTTTAATATATTATTTTGCAAGATTATAAAGTACTGGTACTCTAATTTCTTCTGGTATTTCTTTTTTCGCTGAGGAGGATAGTTTTTTCAATACGCTTGTTAAATTCATTTTTTATTTAATCTCTGCCTCTTCTTTTTCATTGTTCTTTTCCTCTTGAGAAGAAGAAGAATATTTATTTGTGTAGTGATAATATCTCCACGGTTTATAATCAACTGCAGTCGGACCAAAAAGTTTTTTCCGAAGTGTTTCAAGCTTATCCCCAAAGCCTTCGTCTTCAAGGTTTCCTAGCTTGTACTCTTTATTATCAACAGTAATGATAACTTCGTGTTCTTTATCTTCAGTTGGGATAATTTTCACACCAAATTCTTCACTGTTAAAATCTTCCTGCTTTTTTTTGAAGTCTGCAACTTTATTTACAAGGTGTGAGTTTGCGTCAATAAACTTGTCCTCTAGGAAGTTATAAATATCGTCTTCAAAGTCTTCAATTCTTCCGTTTGCAATTTCTGGCAAGTCTTTCTTTAGATTTGCTTTCAGGTCACTGAAACTCTTATATTTTGCAGTCTTTTCTTTCTTCCAGCAATGGTTGTTTATAAACTGCTCATGTTCCATGCTATTATCGTCTTTGATGTTTTTAAAATCAACAGTGTAACCGGGATTTTCATCAAGACCTCTTCGTTTTCCATCACTTGAATAGATTATGAACTTTGGATATTCGTTTTCGTACTTCCAGTTTTCATAGAGAATATCTTCAATTTCTTTCCAATCTCCAATGCTTTTATCAAAACTTGTTTTGATATAGTTATTCAATGATGAATTTACAAAATTTATAATACTCTCAAGATTTTTCAAAACCTGCTTATCATCAGTGCCATACTTTACTTTTAACAACTTCATTTCATTTAAAACTTTATTTAATGTCATTTTTTTTTATTCTTCCTTAATCTCTCTGCTAAAAACAATACATTTATTTTTTGAATATGTATTAAACTTGCTCATGTATGACAGCGCATCTTCTTCGCTATCAAACGGCCCATACATTTCATAATTTGTAAGCCAGAACTTATTATTTTTTGAAAGTGTTCCTATTACATGCATGGTCTGGAAAGCAGAAAGAAAAGTCGTTGGGTCACAGACTACATATTCTTTTGCAATATATCCGTTTCTTGTCCCAAATATTGACCACTGTCTTTGAAAATCATCACAATCTCTTCCAAACGTTTTAGAATCATCAAAAAAAGTATCTGGGTCAGCAACACTATCAATTAATCCGCCAAGCTTATCTGCTTTATATTCCATTCTGTTAATTTCTTCTGAAAAGGCTTTTTCAGAAAGCTTGTATTTCTCTGAATTAATAGACGGAAACTTTACTGGTCTAAAAGCATTCACAGCTTTTAGATATACATTCATTAATAACGCAATTCTTTTCTTGCGATTCTCAAGTTTTAAAGCCTGAGCATCGACATCAAGTTCTTTATTATCTTTATTATCATCATCTGTTATCATCATTGTTTTCCAGTTTTTTTGTTTTCAGTTGCACTGTAAAAAGAATCGTAGTATGATTTGTCAGTCTTCATGGCAGCAATAACAGAATCGGTGATTGCTTTTGCATATTTTATTCCAAGAACTTTCTTTAGATTAAAATATACCTCATTACCGCTGGGGTAAACAAACAAAGGAGGCTCTCCGCAAGTTTCAACAATTTTTATTGCGATTGCTCTTACTAACTCTTCGTCTTCAAAAAATCTAGACTCTTGATATTCAGACTTTGCTTTTTCCCAATCTTTGTTTTCTATTGCGTTAAACAAATCAGGTAGTTTTTCTTCCCATTCTTTTGCTTTTTCAAGTTCCCTGTTTGTTGCTGGTTTCTTTTTATATGATTTAAAATCAAGTTCGCTTGGGAATTCTTCTCCGTCCTTTGGTTTCTTTCTGAAAATCTTTCTAAACCACTTGTTGATTTTACCGTCTTTTGAGCCAGCTGATTTTCCAAGTAACGCTCCTCCAAGACACGCAAACAGAAAAAGATTTGAATATCCAAGAACTGTCGCAGAACCTCTTAGTAAATTACTGAAAAAACCTTCATTTAAAATCTTTTCTGATAAATCATTATAATATTTTTCTTCTTCATTAATCATTGCTTTTTCCTTTTTTATTATTATTATGTAAACACCATAAACAGAGGTCTCTGTTCTTTTTGCATTATTCCAATTGTCTTGTCTCTTAAGTCAGTTCCCTGAGTCATCAGCGTTTCTGCATTCAATTGAACAATTGTATCTCCCATTGGAACACCGCTCGTGAATGTTCCACGAATCAGTGAAAGAGTAATCATTGAATATGCAAGAGTTAAATCCTTAATTAAATAAGAGTTACGAATTTCATCTACTGATAATGTTGAACGGAATTTAATCCCAATTGCAAACTGGTCGAGCCATTCCAAATTATTCGGAGTGATAAACAAATGGTGATTGTACGTTCTCCATGAAATCTGTGTCCCCAAGAGATTTGAAATGTCGTTTAGTGAAGAACGATAGATATAATAATCAGCAGCTGAAATTGACATATCAGAAGCTCTGGCAAAGAAAGTCTGTGAAACTACATTATTCATGAAATCGTTCCCAGCTCCAAACCAAGCACATGAATATCTTGGTTGGAAGAAAATATCGATTATATCATTTTCATCAATATTTGGAGGAAGAATAAAATATTTTCCTTCTTTTGGAGATTCCCCTCTTGTAAGGTCATTCACTGTTTGTGATTCAAGAGACTCAATCTGAAGAGATTCACTCCAGTTACGATATCTATTGTATTTATCAACAGCTTTAAGAAGTGCGTCATAAATTTGTTCGTCAGTCAGTTCACAAGCAACTTGTGGATATCCAAGAGACCTACGAACCCACATATAAATGTCTTCAAAATTATATGGGTCATCTTCGTCATAGACAGCGGTTCCCGGATTAAAAGAGAGTCCGGTAAGGATTGAATCACTTGCAAGGAAAGTTACTCTGAAAATACAATCATTTGCAGTTTCAAAAGACAACGTTGAAGTTGTATTGTAATCAATCGCTTCAACAAGAGTTTTAAACTCGGCAATTGAATTTGATGTTGCCATAACCAATGAGCCATCAAGAAGCTTAAAGTTAAAGCTTCCAGAACCAGAAAGTGTTAGCG
>JAQVBK010000226.1 GCA_028690365.1 Candidatus Cloacimonadota bacterium | reverse complement strand
TATAATGAATTCCGATAGTAAAAGAACCAGAATTGCAAAAAAGACCGCTAGAAAAATAGGTCAGGCAGAGATAACTCGGGAAAGGGAGAACGCAGATATTGTCTCAGAAGAATTCACTAATTTTCCTGAATCAGGTACAATAATTGATTCAAGATATGAAGTACTGGAAAAAATTGGTGATGGTTCTTATGGTTCTGTATATAAGGCTTATGACCGTAAACTCGATATTTTTAAAGCCTTGAAGTTTCTGAAAGATCAGGATACTTTTAGTTTATTCAGCGAGGGAAGACTTCTTGCAAAACTAAATCATCCAAACATCCTGAGGATTTTTGACCTTTGTCAGTTAGACGAATTGAAATTTATTGATATGGAGTATTTCCCATCCCAAAATCTCGAAGAATATCTTCAGGAAGAAAAATTATCTGAGACACAAATCCTGAACATTGCTCTAAATCTTACTTCTGCTCTGCAATATGCTGAAAATAAAAAAATTATGCACTGTGATCTCAAACCTGAGAATATCTTGATTAACCTTAATGGTGATATTAAACTTGCTGACTTTGGCGCTTCGTTCAGATTAATTAGTTCCAGACCTGCAATAAATTCTACAAATGATCAGGAGAAGAAATCAGACAGTCTTACAATAGAAGAAAATCAACAGGGAAGTACTGCTTATTTTTCGCCTGAACGTGCTAAAAAAGGGAAAGTCAATATTCCTGGCGAAATCTACTCTTTGGGAGTTACCCTGTATGAAATTGCCTTTGGTGAGTATCCATTTACAGTAGATAATGAAGGATATCCTAAATGGGAAATACCGGATAAAATTATAGTCTCTGATAATGCTGTCCATCAGATAATAGGTAAATGTCTTGCTATAAATGCGGATGACAGATATCAAAATTTTAAAGAGGTGTTTCAGGCTTTGAAGAAAATAAAGGAAGAATCACCTGATTACAGAGAGACAGTCAGGTATCGTTTTATTAATGGGCTAAGAAAAATATTAGTTGGTGGACGAAGGAAAACAGATTGGTTGATTGCGTTAATTTTGATGATTTCTCTGTTGGCAATTTCTCCTTTTATTGTCATTGAATTCCTAAAATATTTCTACAAAAGTCATCAGATTACAATTCACGGAGAGAAGGCGGGAGTGTATGAGGATGGAACGCTGATAGGTGAGACCCCTCTAACAATAGATGGAGAGATTGATAATATCTATGAATTAAGACAAGGTGAAGAGACTGTTTTTTTGTATAGCAATGATGAAGCTAAGTCGGCGGAGATTACTCTTCTTTCGGGAAATGCTTATGTTAATAATGTATTGCGGGGAGTCACTGTAACAGATACGTTAGTTGTTTATGATTCACTTTCTTTTATGCGTTTAAAACTAAATATCAACAGGGAGAATCTGCAAAAAGTTTTTCATAGCTACAAAACCGATGAACGTGAGCTTCATTTAGTTTTTGATAAAATTTCCGGAGATAGTCTGTTTATGTTACTGCCTGAGTACGTTACGTCATTTACTTTTCGGGATACGGGTTATGTAGGACATTCCATTAATCTGGAACGTTTTAAGAGTCTTAAGAGAATTGATATCTCATACTCTAACATAAACCCTGACAGTATTTCTGGTGCTGAAGGACTGGAAAGTTTGATTATTCGAAATCACGAAATAAAATCTTTCCGCCCTTTCTCACGTTTTCCAAATCTCAGAGTTTTGGATGTCTCAGGGACAGATATTGCTTATTCGGATAGTCTATTGTCTATGGCAAAGATAGTTAACCAGAAAAGAGAAAAAAAATCTCAGACTGCTATCAAAACTAACAGAGATCAGAAAAGAATGGAGCAGACATCAAATCCTCAAAGTCGCCTGACTGAGCAGGAAAAGACATATACTCTGGACGATAAGAATAAGCAAAATCCCGTAATACTGTATATTTTTATTCCATTATTTGCTCTGCTTGTACTGGGACTCTATTATCTTTATAAACACAGATTATCAGCAGATTCTAATCTTAATGAAGATCAGGAAGATGAATCTCCTCACAATGATGACAGCCTCACTTATAACAGGTTAGAAGAAAAAAAGATAGAAATTGAACGTCTTACCAGACAGATAGAATTCTATCTTAATGAGAATAAGATATATTCTCCTCCAGAGGAAAATGCCTTAGCTTTAGTCGAGGTTTTAAAACATAAATATCCTGATGATTATCAAACAACTATACTTTCAAAGAAAATATTTAAAGAAATTTTTAAGAGGATTATTCTTCATCAGAAAAGAAAGGAATATGAGCCCATTCATCTTATTTCAGATTCAGTTCTAAATCAGACTTCAAACAAGAAAATTGCCAGAATAAGGGAAAAAAGCAAAGAAAAGCTGATAAAAAATTTAACCAGATCAGAGTTTATCGAAATAAAGGGTGGATCATTTACAATGGGAGATTTTCGGGAAAATTCCAGCTCTAGATCGCTAAAACCTCACCCTGTCGAATTGTCTGATTTTAATATTTCACGAACAATGGTGACAAATGCTCAGTTTGCAGAGTTTCTTAACAAGAACTATATCTCTTCACAAATTGCCGAAATTTGGATAAAATTAAGCAGTATCTATTGCCGGATAGATTATAAAAATGGAGAATACTACGCTAAAGAATTGTATGCTGATTTCCCTGTTTATGAAGTATCTCATGAAGCAGCGATTAATTACTGTAAGTGGTTGGGAGGCAGACTTCCTACTGAAGCAGAATGGGAGTTTGCAGCCCGTAACGGTGGTAAAAATATTCTCTATTCCTGTGGAAACAGAATCAGCAAAAGGAAAGTAAACTACCTGGTTGATAAAGAAGATGATTTGTGGCATTCAGTGGTTCCCTGCAAGAGTTACAAGCCTTCAAAGTCTGGTCTGTATGAAATGTCCGGTAACCTGATGGAATGGTGTTGGGATGACTATGACAAAGAGTTCTATTTGTATTCACCCCGGAAAAATCCCGTATGCAAAAATGATAGCGGGCTGAAAGTAATTCGGGGAGGTGCATGGTGTTTTCCAAAAGAACAGGCGTTTACTTTTTACAGAGCTTTTGCTAAAGAAAATTCGCGGACTAATTTTATCGGTTTCAGAATTGTCAGACCGGTTTAATAAATTAAACTATCTAGAACTGTTTTTTCGTATGATTTTTGCTTGTAATAGAAATAATAAATGTTGAAAAGGGAAAAAAGCGAGGTTAAATGTTGCGAATTATCTTGCTGGTGTTATGTGGGATGAACTTTCAGTTTCTTGCTGCAGAACCAGAAACAGAGCGTATTTATAATGAACTGGCGGGGAAACTCTACCGAGACATTAATGATAGAATACCATCAGGTGAGGTTATTTCTATAAGCTCAATTGAAAACGATTATAACGATAAGATGTATAACTTAATAGCCGGACTGATAACAGTTCAGGGTAAATTCAAGTTTTCAGACTCTAAACGGCACTCACTCCTACATAAGGAGATTCTGAAGCAGAATGACCCTTCCTATCAAGAGGAAAAATCTCCTCAGCCGGGGAAATTAATTCCGGCAAAATGGACGATTGCCGGGAAAATGAGATATCAACATAAAAACAAGTATTTAAAAAACTATACCAATATTACCTTAGCTTATTCAGTAACTGACATTGAAAAAGGTATTTCTTCAGCTGTTAGAGAAATCTCCTCGCACAGCGTTTCTTCTATTCCTTTTTGGTTGTTTTTGATGATTTTTGCTGCAGGTTTAATTGTGATTGCAATTATAAATTTTCTTACCAAAGGTTATCATGGTTTAGTTCTGTTTTGGATTGGTATCTTATATTCTTTTGGCTTATTAATCTGGTATTTGTTTATTTAAACTGAGAAAGCGAGGAAAAAATGTTAAAACAGTTTTCCAAATTATCTGAAATCAAGAATATGGCAAAAGCAGAAGTTGATGCTTTTATCAATTCTCTGGACAAGGGTAATAAAATTATTAACAGCATTATGGGAGCAGCTGCAACTAACAAAAACTGGTTGACTGAAGCAAAAAGTAACTATCAGGCAAGCCTGCAGAAGAAAGGTTTCAATAAGGTTAATTATCTGATAGCTGCGTTATTCAATATATATAAATGTGAATTCAGAATGAAATTTTCTCCATACAATGACGATAACATAATGGCACTCAGAATAAAATATGAAACTGCATACATGAACTATATTCTGGATTTCATTGAAACACATACTGAAAATAATTCTCTCATTCAAAAACATCAGGAGCTGTTAGTTCAGGCAATACAAGCTTTAGCAGAAGAAAATCAAAAAATGGCTCAGCACTACTCTGCCGTAGTTCAAAGATCACTTTCCGGCAACGATCTTTCTGCAAGAATCAGAGAAACGTTAAATCTTCCGGTTGCCGATTTTAATGTTGAACAGATGGTAAAAATAAAAAATCTCACCAATTTTAATGAAGACGTGCTGAAGAAACATCCCGAATTTTATGCTGAAATCTCAGGATTAGTTCAGATGAAGCTTAACGAAATTCTGGATTTCTATAAAAATAAAATTGATCAGGAAGAGAACAAAACCCATCCTTCTTTAGTGAAAATATTGTCTATGTTTGATTACATAAAGGATTTGTATGCACCTGTCAGACATATAGTTAGTAATAAAGCCATGGAATCTTTTCTGGAAAAAAGGGAAGAGTACGGTTGTTATGAAGAATTTCTTCAAAAAGATTATCCTGAATTAAAAGCAATGTTTGGCTATCTGGCTTTCCCAAGACGTAAAATCGATACTCAGAAGATTACCGCTTTGATGGATCTTATCACGAAAAAGGGGAGAATAATTTCCGGTAACTACCTTGAATTTACCGAGCTTTCTCCATCTTTGAGTGAAATTTCTACTGTTTTTGAAAATGCTGTCAGACAATATCTAAGTAGTGAATTGGCAGATTATTACAGACTTTACAATCAGATTCTCAACTCCAGTCAAAATGATGAGAAAATTCTGGAGATCGTAAAATTCTATCAATATATTGGCACGACAATAATTCGAAAGAAACACCCGATATATATTTCCGAAAAACTTGCATCTATCAGAGACGATCTTCTTAGAGAACTGAACAGTAGACTCTCGGACAAACTGGAACAAAAACTGAAATCTGCAGTAGATCTGCGAGATTTTAAGAAAGCTTTTGATGATGTTTTTGATATTTATCTTAATTCCGGATTAATGGAAGAAGTTGATGAATTAAGACAGAAAAAAGCTACTCTTCTTCTTTCAATGGACAAGCTTTCTCATCTGCAAAAAATATTGAGTAATG
>JAQVBK010000225.1 GCA_028690365.1 Candidatus Cloacimonadota bacterium | reverse complement strand
AGTAGGTTCATCCAGAAAAATTATATCAGGATTGTGTAAGACTGCGCAAATCAACGCTAGTCTCTGTTTATAACCAAGTGGTAAATCTGCTACCGGTTTGTCTCCTATACTTTCTATTCCCGTCAAATTCAGTAATTCTTTGCTTCGCATTTGCATTTGTCTACCGGAAAGTCCGTAAATACCACCATAGAATGAGATATTCTCCAGAACTTTTAGATCATTGTAGAGTGAAAACTTCTGACTCATGTAACCTATATTTTCTTTTATCTTTTCGCTTTCTGTATAAAGATCATGACCGGCAACTTGCCCAGTTCCGGAAGACGGCTGCAGCAATCCGCACAACATACGAATCATTGTCGTTTTACCTGCTCCGTTTGCACCCAGAAAACCGAAAATTTCTCCACGTTCCACTGAAATTGAAACTTCGTTAACTGCCTTGAAAGATCCAAAGTTTCTGGTAAGATTCTCAGTTATTACCGCATATTTGTCTGATGATTCTCTAACTAACATATCATTATCCCATTTTTTCCAGAAAAACATCTTCAATTGAAGGTCGAATTTCTTCCATAGATTCAATTGCACTGCAATTGCTGATTATTCTTTTCAATTCTTCTTCATCCGGCGATGAGATGAAACTAACGTGCAGATTGTGACCAAATAGACTTTGATGGTGGACATTGGTTAAGTCTCCAAAGTAATCTTTGAGCTTCTTTGTGTCACCGGTCACCCTGAATAACGAATATGGATAAGTATCAATAATCTCCAGAGGAGTACCGGTGGCAATAAATTGCCCTTTATGCATAAGAGAGATTCTGTCACACTTTTCGGCTTCATCCATATAAGCAGTTGAAACCAGTATCGAAATGCCGGAAGCTTTTATTCTGAACAACATCTCCCAGAATTCAAGTCTGGAAACCGGATCAACTCCAAAGGTTGGTTCATCCAGAATAAGAACCTGAGGCAGATGAATCAGATTACAGGATAAAGCCAGCTTCTGTTTCATCCCGCCGGACAAAGCTCCTGCTTTGCGACTGGCAAATTGCTTCAACCCTGAGAATTGATACATTTCTTCAATCTTAGCATTCATAGACTTTTTATCTACATTAAACAAATTGGCATAAAATAAAAGATTCTGCTCTACTGTTAAATCTTGATAAAGAGAAAATTTCTGTGGCATATAACCGAGTATACTGCGAATTTTCTTCAATTCTTTTTGTGGCTGCATCTCTTTAATTTGAACTGTTCCGGAATCAGGCTTGAGGAGAGTACAGACAATTCTTATGAGAGTAGTCTTTCCTGCTCCATCCGGTCCAATTAATCCATAGATTTCATTCTTTTCCAGATTCAGACTGACATCACTCACTGCCATAGTTTTATGGTATGACTTTTTGATATTGTTAAGAACAATCTCGCTTTTAAGGGACATACAGCCTACTCAGATATTGGAAATCTTATCACTACAGGCATTCCGTCTTTCAACTCGTCATTTTTGTTTTGCACCGTAATATTAACGGCGTAAACAAGTGATGAACGTGTTTCTGGAGTAAGGATTTCTTTGGGCGTAAACTCTGCAGTGTTACTTATCCAACTAACTTTCCCTGAATAAGAACTCTCAATTCCAGAAGCAAATACTGCCATAGAATCACCGACTTTTATCGAAGTTAATTCGCTAACCGGTATGTATATTTTCACGGTAAGATAATCACTGTCAGTTAACTCCAGCACCGGACGAAAAGCAGTCACTGCTTCATTCTCCATAAAATAAATTTTTTCAATTCTTCCGGAAAAAGGTGCTCTAATTTCACAATCCCTGATTTTTTTCTCCACTTTTCGCAAGGAAACCTCAATTTTCTCTGTCACTGTGGACAATCGTTCTCTTTCCAGTTCAGTAATCTTGTAATTCTGTTCTGTTTTCTTAAGTATTTCTGTAATATCATCCAGATTTTGCTGAGTAGCGCTTCCTGAGTTAAAAAGAGATTTCGTTCGGTCGTAGTTTAACTTTACATGACTCCGTTCTGATGATGCTATCTGTAATTTTTCTGAAACAATTTGCAAAGCAATATTATTCTCTCGGACAGAAGTCTGAAGACTGATCTTTTCGAGGTGGAAATCTGTTGTATCGACTTTTGCCAAAACCATTCCTTCTTTGACGAAATCTCCTTCTTTGCAAAACATGTCGGTAATAACTCCATTCACAGTGAAAGATAGCTTAGCTTTGTCCATCTCCAGAATGTTTACAAACTCTTCTTTTTTTTGATTTGTGCTGCATGAAATCATCAGCAACAATACCATCATTAGCGATAAATACCTCATCAGTCCTCCCTGTATTCTCTGTTATAATTAAAGAAAATTGTTTCTTCATTCTGACCGCATGTTCCGCTGATAAAATCAAGTTTCATTCTTTCCCTGAGCCATTCTGCATAATACATTGAAAGTGTAATCTGAGACTGCAGAAGCTTTTCTTCTGAGATTCTTAGTTCAATTGCACTGGTTCTGCCGTTATCGTAACTGTCTCTTTTGTTCTGAAAAAGCTTCTTTTCCAACTCTAGTTGCTTCAATTGATTTTCATATTTTTTTTTAATAATCCCAAGATTTAAAAGAGAATTGCTTATTTGATTTCTAATTTTCTGTTTTATAATTTCCGTCTCTTTATTCTTTTTCTCAATTTCCTTGCTAATGATTTGAACAGATCTCCTGGTTTTATTGAAATTCCAGATCTCCCACTGCATAGAAATCCCTGCGGTATAATAATCATTCCATTGAGACTCAGTAACATTTACATTTGGATTTCCATAGTGATATTCTGCAAATACATAGAGGTTGGGATAATATCCTGACGCTGTGATCTTCTTTTTGAACTTCTCTGTTTCCAGAGTTTCATTAATTAAAAGCAATTCAGATCTGTTGACTTCCGCAATTTCACAAACCTGATCTGATTCAGGAATTCTCATCTCTTCCGCTGAGTTTATTCGCATCAATTCCAAATCATGGTCGTTTGATACTGACAAAGTATCTTCTCCAGAAAGAACATTTAATAAATAATTTAAATTGTTAACTATAATCATCTTTTCATCATCGAGCATCAACAGATTGTTTTCAATCTCCAGCTTTCTCGTGTATATTTCTAAAGTATCGACAGCTAAAGCAGTTCCATTTTGGTAGAGATTCTTTAAGTGATATAAAAGCTCTTCTACCCTATTCTGTGAAGATTTGAGATTTTCCTGTTGCAAATGATTGAACTCTGACATAATGAAGTATTCTGCAACTGCTAGATTAATTTCGTTGAGCCTCTGTTTCCTGATAAGTTCTGCCATCTCAGTTTGCTTTTGGGTAAGTCTGTATTGATTTGACAATCGGTGTCCTGTAAAAATTGGCTGTAGCAAAGACACGCTCATATCATAATTCTGATTTGTTCCCATATCTTTTGTAAAGTTTTGTCCGGTAGGAAGGTCAATTTCTATATTCCCATGTTCTGAGATATAAGAAGCTCTCGAATTCAACCTTATTACGGGTAAAAAATCAGCTTTATACATTTTTTCCCTTAGTTCTGATATTTGCATAGAAATCTCTTCATTTTGCAGAGATAGATTATTTCTTTCAGCAATTTCCCAAGCTTCATTCAGTGTGATTTGTGACAGGAGACTCAGTTTTAGAAGACACAGCAACACTCCAAAATAGATAAATTTGTTGTTCACTTTTCCTCCCTGCCTATGTAATTCCAGACCATATTGAATACAAATTCTTTTCTTTCGGCAATGAATTTTTCATCGCTTACTTCTACATCGGGAAAAATTCTTTCCAATGCCGGTCTGGCAAAAAATGGAGCCGCACAAAGTCCTATAATCGATGAGTAAATATGTAAGGGATGGATATCAATTATTTCTTTATTCTTTTTTGCTACTTCAATTTTAGTAATGATCCTTTCAAATATGCTGACACCTGTTTCATCTTTTTCCATGATAATATCAGTGATTATTTTCCCATGTGACTGTTGAATTTCCCAGATAATGAAATTCATGATTTGTGGTTTTTGAGATATCCGGTTGATATAATTGTCAATAAACATCCTGATTGATTCTTTCAAATTTGAATCTCCAATTGTTTTCAAAAAAGTATCTTTCATAATATTTCTGATTATCATTCGTAAAGCAAAAGAGTAAAGTTTGTCCTTTGAGCGGTAATAGTAATGTAGCAAAGCTTTATTGATACCGGCTTTATTGGCAATATCATGCATTTTAGCTCCTTCTTTACCTTTTTCCAGAAATACTTCTATCGCTGATTCCAAAATTTTCTGTTCAGTTTCGTTGATGCTAGCCATGCTTCCTCCTGACTTTTTGCTTTAACTTTTTGGTTAATCTTTTTAGTTATGTTTTTTGGTCAAGATTTTTATTGAAATAATTCTTTTGATTGTGATAATCAGATTTATTCGAATTGGAAATATTTAAAAATAGTTGAGGTGATTATTTGCCACACTGAAATGAAAAAAAGGCTGTGAACCTCTTGTGTTCAACAGCCTTTATATTTATTAAACTGCTTATTAGATTATTCCAAGAAACTTCTGAATGACGTCCGAGTATGCAACAATCAATCCGGCAAAAATTATACTAACCATATTCATTAATTTGATGAGAATATTTATTGAAGGTCCGGCAGTATCTTTGAAAGGATCTCCTACAGTATCTCCCACAATACAAGCTTTGTGGGTATCAGAACCTTTTCCTCCATAATGACCTTCTTCAACATACTTCTTTGCATTGTCCCAGGCTCCCCCTGAATTATTCATCATAATAGCCAGAACAAATCCCGTAGAAAGCCCGCCTGCCAAAAGTCCCATAACTCCTGCAACTCCCAGAATAAGACCTGTTACAATTGGGGTAAAAATTCCCAGAAGTGCCGGTGCAATCATTTCTTTCTGTGCACCAATTGTTGATATCTGAACACATTTTGCGTATTCTGGTTCAGCCGTTCCCTGCAGAATACCGGGTATCTCTCTAAATTGACGGCGAACTTCTGCAACCATTTCTCCGGCAGCTCTACCAACAGCTTTCATGGTTAGTGCCGCAAAAACAAATGAAACCATTGCACCGATAAATATACCAATCAAAAATTTGGGGTTCATAAGATTTATGTTGAAATATGACATGAAATCACTAATTGTAGCTTTTGCTACTTCAACCGGATAAACTTCACCATTAGCCATTATTATGTCTATGGTATTGTGCTTTGCAAGAATCAGACCAGTTCGTATTTCTTCAAGATATGCAGCTAAAAGAGCCATCGCTGTTAGAGCAGCAGAACCAATTGCAAAACCTTT
>JAQVBK010000018.1 GCA_028690365.1 Candidatus Cloacimonadota bacterium | reverse complement strand
ACATAATCTGTTCATCATACTTTTTAACCAATTCTAATTTCTCTTCAATTGAGATATTTCTGGGATCTTCTACCAGCTTTGGTTTGAAACTGTCTTTTATCGCCGGACTATCTGCAAAAGCAATTTTGTGGTCAGTGTTTTTCGCCATAAGCTCTGCATTTTCTTCAGCAATTCTCAGAGCTTTTTCTGCATCCTTTTCTTTTGTGAAAGCGATGCTGGACATTCCGCCGTTTTTCAAGACACGAATTACAAATCCATCAGTAGAATTTGAACCAATATAGTCTAACTCTTTACCCGCAAAGGAAATAGATGAGACTTTCTTAACCTCGTAACGGATATCGGCATAGTCAGCTTTGCTTTTACCGATAATTTTCTTCATTTCCTCAAACATTGAACCTCCTTTTCAGCCTGAACGGCATTTTTACCAATAGGTATAGTTATTCTCTTCTGAGATTTCCTTATTATCGTAATTATCATTTAATGAGTGCAAATCTTTTCCATTTCGCTCTGTCAACTTTTTTAAAAAATTCAGGAACCATCCCATTTCAACCTCATGTTCTAGAAGTGATTGCAGCTTGTTAAATTTTCCTAACGTTCATTTTTACAGCAAAATAGTTCTTTTGAGATAATTCAAACACTTTATCGGAGCTTCTTCCGATATAATCTTCACCAAAAATTTTAAAAAGATGAGATGAAATCTGCAGTTGCGGCAACCTTCCAACCCATTCACCATTTTCAATCAGATAGGCTAACTGGACAGGAGAAGCATAAGCTCCTTCGGGAGTGAAATCTCCCCCTGAAACAATCAACACAAGTATACCTCTTTCACCACCCAGTAACTCTTTTAAAGTCTTCCCGCTTCCTTCTACGGCATAAGAGGGCATTCTTAAGCCTGGAACTCCATCATAAGCAGAACCTGCTGCACCGGTATGAGGTAAGTTAAACTGGTGAGAGAATTTCTTGTCAGTGTAAGGATTTACTAATACACCTTCCTTTATCAGGTCATATTTAAAATCTTTGTTAACAGTTCCTTCATCATCAAAAAATGTGTCAAAGGTTGTCACCGGATCACTATTCTGGAAAAGTGTAAATTTCTCACTGAAAATCTTCTGACCAATCTTTCCTGACAGTAGTGAGCTTCCCATGCCATAAGCCATCCCATTCAATTCCTGCATGAGTTTTCCAAAGAAGTTATATCCTGCCACCACTACCGGATATTCGCCTTCTGACGGCAAATCCACCTGATTTTGAAAAATGCGGCAATACTTGTCTGCATAATCACAGAAAGCTTTAGGTTTTAGCTGATTTCCCTGATAGTAAATAAAACCGTCCATTATATTAGATGATGATTTTTCTTTCAGAGTCAATGCTAACGCATGACTGTTGTTTTGAAAATTTAAATCAAGACCGCAACTATTTCGGATGGAGTACATTTCTTCAAACAGATAAGCCTTGTGTGAAAAACTGAATCCCGGCTGTTTTTCTCTAAGAAATGCTAATACTTCTTCCACGCCCTTAACAAAATCTTTCTGCGGCAGAGGGTTATGCTCAGGTGACCAGGACATTTTCAATTCTGAATTCAGCGGATAGGGATAACTCAAACCATAGGCCAGATTATGTTCTGCTTTACCAGTAAGTTCTACTTCATTAGACTTACCCAGTTTGCCGGCAACCCCGATTTTTCCATCTTTATAAACTCTGATTCCGGTCTTTTCTATGTCTTTGCTTCTGATAGAATCAATTTGAGTCTGTACAATATTAATGCTAAATTCTTTGTTTCTGATTTTTACTATTTCCTTTTCCATGTTTCCTCCTACTGTACATCCATATTTCTGACTCTGACATAGGGACCGCCAAATCCTACGGGAAGAGGATGCTGTTCATTTTTACCGCAACCTCCACCAACAAAAGAGAGCAGTTCTACTTTGTCTGATAATCCGTCTATCTCGTGCAGAGTTTTAAAGACATCACCGGTTATAACTGATATTTGAGCTGGTTTAGTAATTTTACCGTTTTCGATTTTCCAGGCTAGTGATGGAGCAATAGTGAAGGTTGACATTCCTGATCCATGTTTCAGAGTCTCAATATAATAACCGTTTTCAGTCTCAGCAAAAAGCTGTTCCTTTGTTTTTTCGCCTTTGTCGATGTAAGTAGTGGTCATTCTGACAATTGGTTCATACTCAAAGTTTATTGCTCTGGCATTACCGGTAGGCTCTTCATCCAGAGCTACTGCTGTTGCTACACTATGCAGTCTGCCTGATAGTACTCCATTTTGTATAAGATATGTTTTTTTAGCAGGATTTCCTTCATCGTCAAAAGGGACATATCCGCTGCCAATTTCATTTCCATCATCTACTATGGATAGTATATCAGTTCCGACTTTTTTACCGATTGCCCACTCTCTTTTCATTGTCTCATCACCTATCATGAAATCTGCTTCACTTTTATGCCCGAAACTTTCATGAGCAAAAACGCCCGCCACCATGGGAGATAAGATCAAAGTGTATTTCCCAGGATTGACTTTTTCTGAGTTATAGAGAAAATTCAGAGATTTATTTAACAACTCTTTAATTTCATTCTCATCCGGAGAAACTTCTCCATACGAATTTCCGGTAGATTTGTAACTCTCAGAGAATCTTTTCTCTCCTGCTACCATTTCAAATCCTAAAGCCATTCCGGCTATCTGCAAATCGAAGGTAACATCAGTACCCTTGCTGTTAATGATGCGCTTGATTTTAAGATTATCCTGATAGAAACAATTCCAAATCTTGATTTCTTCGACATTCTCTACTAAAGGAAACAACCTTTTCAGGAGTTCTATTTTATTCTCTATTTTGACGTTCTTAACTTCATTCTCAGCAAATTTACGCTGATCTCCAACATTTACTTTTATTCTGCTGACATAGGGATGTTCATCCACTTGGGAATCAGGATTTCCCAGTGCAGCTAATTTATCAATCTCTGTCTGAATATTATCTACATCAGTGGTTGAGCTGTAATACCAGCGTTTTCCATCGAACAAACGAATAAACGCAGATATGTAGTTGCGCTCACGGCATGTTCTCAGCTCTGTTTTCAGAAAACTGATATTTGTCTCAAAGACGTCCTCAATCCTGACATCTGTGTAAAATCCTTTAGGGAAGTTATACATTTTTTCTCCTACTTTTTACTATAGTCTATAGCTGATCATCTGCTTCAATTCCCAGTTGCTCCATTAAAAAAGCTATATGGGACGCAGTTTGTCTGTTAATTATTGTCTGAGTTGTTCCCCCGCCATGCCCTGATGAATTCTGAACCATCAGCAATATCGGGTTAGACTGATTAGCAAGGTTCTGTAATTTAGCGGCAAATTTACGGGCGTGCATGGGGTCTACTCTGGCGTCATTAATTCCCGTGGTAATCAAAGTGGCAGGATAAAGCTTCTCATCAGAGATGTTATGATAAGGAGAGTAACGCAAAATATACTTGAACTCTTCCTCATTTTCTGCACTGCCGTATTCTTCAGCCCAAATGTTGGCAATACTGGAATGATGATAACGAATCATATCCAGTAATGGTACTTCACACAGAACTGCTTTAAACAATTCCGGTTTTTGCACCATTACCGCACCAACCAGCAGACCGCCATTACTACCGCCGTGAATTGCCAGTTTGTCAGAATTAGTGTAACCCTTTTCTATCAGAAATTCTCCGGCACTGATGAAATCGTCAAAAACATTCTGTTTATTTTCTTTCATTCCCGCTTTGTGCCATTTTTCACCAAACTCTCCCCCACCACGAATATTGGCAATTGCCATTACTACACCGAGTTTTGCGAGAAGATATCTCCATATCGAAAACTGAGGAGTTTCCGAAACATCGAACCCTCCATACCCATAAAGTATGGCAGGATTTTCGCCGTTCAACACCAAATCTTTGTTATGAAAAACAAACATCGGGACTTTAGTTCCGTCTTTAGACTCAAACCATTCCTGTTTAATTATGATTGACTCAGAATCAATTTCCAATTCCGGTTTCCAGTATTCTGTAAGGCTGTTTCCGTCAAAGTTATACTGATAAATAGTTTCCGGTGAAGTATATGAATCGAACCAGACAAAGACTTCACTGCGATAAGGATAGCCATAGAGATATGCTGAACCAATGCATGGAAGTTGAATATCCTGAAGATGATTTCCATCCAAATCGTAGACTGAGATTAGACTGTGTGCATTTTTCAGATAACTCACATAGATTCTTCCGTCTGCTAAGGTTAAATCCTCAATTGTATCTGTTTCCGGAATCAATTCTTCCCAGTTTTCTTCCTGCGGAGCTGCAGCATCTGTTACCATAACTTTGCGATTAGGAGCATTTTTATTGGTCAGTATGTAGAGTTTTCTATTAAAATAAGAAACACTGTACTCTGCATCCATCTCTTTGTTTAGTAATGTCAGCTCATTTTTGCCAGCGAAAGGTTTGATCCAATACTGTTGAGCATAGAAAATTCCTTTCCCGTAGATTTCATATTCTGCATCATATGTGATACTGTTCCAACACCAAATTTCTTTTTTGTTCTCATCTGACCAGATTAACTCATCCTGAGATGAATCAGTTCCGAGCTTATGAAAATATACTCTCGACCAGTAATACTCCTCTCCTTCCGAAACTTCTCCTTTCAGAGGATGAGCAGAATAGTAGAATCCTGAGTTATCAGGCATCCAGGAGCTAACATGTTGTTTCCAACCTTTTACCTTGTCAGGCAGAATCCGTCCGGAATCAATCTCCATGATGTAAATAACCGGAGCTTCATTACCTCCGGAAGCTTTTCCAAAAGCAAGAAGCTTACCGTCGTCAGAAACAGTGTAATAGTCCAGAGTTTCTTCTTCAGACCATTTATTTGGGTCCAATAATGGTTTAAAAGGAGATTTCTCATCTTCTGCCATGAACACTACCCATTTTTGCTGATCTGATTTTTTCTGGCTTCGGAAAATTCGCTTTCCTTTCTTCAAAAATCTTGGTAGTGATATTTTATCGTAGCTCGTCATCTTTTCAAGTTTCTCAAACAACCATTTATTTTGCGGGATTTTTGAAATGTATTCATCACTAAGTTTATTCTGAAGCCTGTCCCAGTCTTTAACTTCTGCTAATTCTGTTTCTTCTAACCAGCGGTAAGGGTCGGCAATTTTTACTCCATGAAGAATATCAATAATTTCAGTTCTTTTAGTTTTAGGATAGTTCACTATCTCTCCTTTTTCATTTTAAATCGTTACCTTACTTTCTTGCCTTCAGCAAAAACTGCTTTAGGAAATGCTGATAAGGTCAATGGTTCCTTATCCCAGACAATGATACTTGCCAACTTACCCTTTTCTACAGTACCCAGTTTGTCATCTATACCAAGAATTTTTGCGTTTTTGTATGTTATGAGAGAAATTGCCTCAGTCTCAGACATACCCTGTATCAGGAAAAATTTCAGGCAATCTCTTATTTCTCTGGTGTGGACTACCGGATGATCAGTCATAAATCCAAAGAAAGCTTTAGATTTCATGAGAATTTTTGTATTTGTGTAGAAAGCATGTTTCAATTCTACTTTGTAGCCTACTCCACCCAGAGGTCCATAAACAACCGGAATATCATTTTCAGCCAAAGCATCAAAAGTTTCCTGATTGAACACATCGCAAGTATGATCAGCAGTACATTTGAATCCGTATTTCTTTTTCAGCTGAATAAGATAGCGCACATCATCGTCTTTGTGAACATGGACTTTAGCGATTTTCTTGCCTAACAACAATTCCAGAAGGGCTTTTTCTTTCTCATTGAAAGCAAGTTCATAATCCTTTTCTATATATTCTTTTTCTTTAGCAATATCAGCGTCAGTAAGCTTTTCATCTTCTTTTTTAGCTCTTTCTTCCAGTTTTTTTAAATCTTTCTCTCTTTGCAACTCAGCCTTTGCCTGCTTTGCTAATACAGTATCAAATTCCTGTTCCAGAAGTGAATAAACTCCCATTCTTGTATTCGGTCTTTCACCTTTCCAGTCTGTTGTTGAGCGCGGATTGTAACCCAGAGCCATTTTGTAACCGTAATGTCCGACCACTGCTTCATCGATAAATCTGGCAAAATGTTTGATGATCATGGCTTTTCCACCAATAAGATTACCGCTACCAGGGACAATACAGCTGTAAAGTACTCCGAAATCAACCGCATCAACAAAAGCCCTGTCATCGAGATAGATACTGTTCACAGGATTGTTAAGAGGTAGAATCTGACTGGAAAAATCATTGGTCTCACCTTCCTGATAAGGTTCTCCGTCTCTATCCATACCAATGTGAGCATGAGCATCGATAAAAGCCGGAGTCACAATTCCCTCATAATCATACACTCTTTCCTGATTAGTTACCTCAATAATCTTTTCACCTTCCAATACTATGTACATGTTTTCTTTTCTGGTCAACCCATCATACAACACGTTTGCCTTAATCACAGTTTGTTTCTTTTCCATCTTTTCTCCTATTTTTTAGTATTTTTTAGCATTCGGTTAATTGCTTCATTCATTACCTGTTGCAAGTTGTCGCGATTCAGCATCACATAATTCTTATTGTCAATCCGCTTAACTTTTACCAGCCCTTCCATCATTAAAATACTTAGATGATAAGAAACTGTTGAATTAGAGACTTTTATTTCCTGAGCCAATTCATCCCCATACCATTCTTTCTCAGATAGAAGCCGGATAATATTCTGCCTGGTTTCATCACCCAAAGCTTTGAACAGGTATACATTTGATAATAAGCCGTGTTTTCTTTCCACAAAGAGCTCGCTGTGCCTATATCCCAGAATGAAAATATCTTCGTCATAATCATCTCTGAAAACAATTAGATAACTTATTTCCAGATAGTATGAAACTATAATCACTAGATTTCTGTTCTTGGTATCATTGCTGTAATCAGTACTAATTAGCAAAGTGAGATATTCTTCTCCATAATTTGTTATTTTTTTTTCGTGTTCTTTTACTTTAGAATCCAACAGAGATTCAATCTTTTTTATTTCTTTGAAAAAAATCTCAGAATAGTACCATCTCAAGAATCTGATCAGTTTTTCTTTGTACTCTTCTGAATGATTATACATCTGCAGTAATTCCCATTTTCTCTTTGGTATAAACGGAAGTCTTTCAACAAATTCCATTACTCCATTTTTGTCACTTAACAACTGAGATACTTCTTCATCAGTTAGATAATCTATTGATTTTATGTGGTGTGACAGCAGTGAGAAATATCTGTTCATTAGGTGTTTTCCTGATTTATTTTCTAAAAAATCAATGAATTCGGAACAGTCTACAATGTTGTTGACCTTTATATAAAACAGAAAAATGCTTCGTATACACGTTTCTCCATTAAAGAAAAGATCAATAACATCTTTGAATTCAGATGGTATTTTTGTTTCAGTTTTTTTGATCCATTTCAAGATGTCTTCATTCATTTTAATTTTTTCAGCTAACTCTTTATCGAATTTTTCCTCTTCAAATTCGAATTTTTCATTATCAAACATTCTGGATACACTCAGAATGAATTCGTAAGGTATTGAGTATTTTACTTCTATCTGTTTTATCAATCTGTCCTCCTTATTTTTCATGCTTCTATTCACAAGCGTATTTCGATAATCATAGAAATATATTAATCTTAGAATTTCATATTACAAATTTTTATTTCTATATTTTTCTAAAAATTTTCTTTTTCAAAATGACAATTCAACTATATTGTAGTGTATCAAATAAAGGACCTAAAAAATGAAGAAAGGAATTAATCTGACTGAAGGGAGTGTGCTAAAGAATTTGGTCATCCTGTCACTTCCAATAATGTTATCGAATTTTATACAGACCTTTTATAATCTTACAGATGCTTTCTGGCTGGGAAAACTTGGTGAACAGGCAAAAGATGCAGTCTCTGTTGCCGGAATGACTTTTCCGCTAGTTTTCTTTATATCTTCTTTTGGAATTGGATTTGTCATTGCAGGTACTGCCTTGGTTTCAAGAAATATTGGTGCAGGCAGTTTAGGAGATATCAGAAAAATTGTCTCACAGTTTTTCTACATTCTCATTGCATTCACTTTGTTCTTTCTTGTGATAAGCTTTGGATTCATTGATTTAATAATGACTCTTCTCAATGTGCCTCCTGAATTAATTCCAATCGCAAAAGGATACATGCGTGTAATCTTTCTGGGTATGAGTTTTATGTTCATTTTTCTTTCCTATCAAAGTTTTGCCCATGGATTTGGTGATACCGTTTCACCTATGAAGATTCAACTTGTTTCGGTAATGCTAAATGTATTTCTTGATCCTCTGTTTATTTTCGGATATTCTTTTTTCCCACGTCTGGAAACCCTTGGCGCCGGCTATGCTACACTGATTGCCAGAGGAATTGCAGCAGTCATGGCTGTGTACTATTTCTACAGAGATTATCGGATTCATTTCCCCAAAAGAACAGAGATGAAGTTTGATGCAAAAATAATGAAGACTATTTTGAAAATCGGTTTACCTGCTTCAATTTCTCAATCAATGACAAGTTTTGGATTTCTAGTGCTTCAGGGTTTTGTAAATTCTTTCGGAACAGTAGTTATAAGTATTTACTCAATTGGTAATCGTATGACCGGACTGTTTATGATGCCGGCAATGGGAATAAGTAATGCACTCGCAGCTATTATTGGACAAAACTTGGGAGCGAGAAATGTCAAGAGAGCTGAAAAGAGTCTTCATACTGCAATTTTGCTTATCATGATTATCATGTCAGTTGGAGCATATATACTTTACTTCTGGGGAGCGGAATTAACGAGATTCTTCATTGATGATCCTGAAGTTATCACAACAGGAGTAAGAATGTTTAAGGTTACATCTTTTGCTTCATGGGCCTTTGGTTTGATCTTCATTTTCATTGGTGTTTACAATGGTGCCGGCATTACCTTTCCGCCTCTGCTTATAAACATCACGAGACTTTGGGTTCTAAGGATTCCCATAACATACTTTCTGGCAGGGAAACTAAATTCTGCATCCGGTTTTTTAACTAAATTTCAAGATTACTTTTACCGGCTTATTCCATCTTTGCAGGAATACCCGTATGATTCATTGTGGTGGTCAATGCTTTTCAGCAACATCATTTGTGCTATTCTTTCATTGTTATTTTTTATCAAAGGAAGCTGGAAAAATGGGAAGATTGAATAATTTTTCATTTTTTTTACAATATTATCATCTTTTGGTAAACATTTTGCATTAATACAAGTAAAGATCATTAAATAATTTTTCATAACAGCACCCTCCAAACTTGTTTTCATCCCTCCCATGACGAAAACAAACAGACCCGAACATCCCCAGTTCGGGTCTTCTTTTTTTGCCAATTTTCAGTACTTCTTTACAACTTTAGTTTTCATTAATTTACCATAATTGACAACATCGTAAACTTTAATAGTCTACTTTGTTTACATGTGATGACACCATAATGATTGTCATTAAATACCTATAAAGCATTATTGGTTCGGAAACGCAGAATTCGATTGTTCTTTCGTCTATTAACTCAACCCCGGGAATAACTCTGACAGCATAGGCTGTAACCGTACTAAGCATAGAAATCCTACACACATATTTGTCTTCAATGTTGAATTTAAACCCCTGATAGTCAAATAGCCTTTCACCGGCTAATTGTAAACTATTTAGTGTCTCTGTAAAGGGAATTAACTCAGCTGCAAAACGTGAAATCGCTTTTTTTGAAACCAAAGCAGGAACATCAGAGCAAATATTTGATTTGAACCAATTTACACCGGCGTCATCTGCAAAAAGAAATCTGAGTGGAACTTTATAGTTCGAAGCCATTAGCGTGTTTATTGCAGCTTCATCCATTTCTTTCCCATTTATTTCTATTTTATAGAAAGCAGATGAAGAATAGGTGTGATCCATCAATCCACATCTTCCTACCGGAGCATGATAACCTAGAAGAACAAACCCATCATAATCAGCATTCAATCCTTCTACCATGTAAAAATTTCTGGGATAGCCCTTTACTACCCTGCAGTTACCAATCAAATCTTCCCAATAAATATTGTCGCCATTCATGTGTGAATCAGAAATTACTACTTCTCCGGACGGATGCGTCTTAAAAAAACCGGTGAGAAAAGCATTTATCTGCCTAGTTACTAAATGGTTATAACGATCATTTCTAATTGTCTCAGACCAATTTGTGATGCCTGCCATCCCTTCATAATCAATTGATATGTATATTCTCTTTGACATCATACCTCCCTGAAAATTTTTGTCAGTTTTTAAAATCATTAACAAATGTAAAGAGTAAACGGATGGAAGAATGAACTCTGTCATAGAAATTTTTTGTCAAAGATTTAATAGTTCTCTGGCTTCTTCTGATATAGAGCTAATAGAAACTATCAACCTGATTAATGGTGTACAATTGAGATTACAAAAGCACGAATTTAGTAGTCAACTTAACATTTATTATTCTGATAAAAAGGGATTATCATTAATTGTAACGGGTAAGAATTCGGAAATGAAATTAGAATTGAATAATTTAATCACTGAAATAACTGAATCAATAAAAGAAGATAAGAATCAACTTCCTTCAGGCAAAGTGAATATCCACAACGAATCTTTACAGCATAATCACAATTGGCAGAACTGGATAGGTACCGATGAATCAGGAAAAGGTGATTTTTTCGGACCGCTGGTTTCAGCAGGTTTTTATTGTAGCAGAGAAATAGAAAATGACTTACGAAAAATGGGTGTGAAAGACAGCAAATTGCTAAATCAATCTGAAATTAACAAAATTGCTCACAACGTTTACAGCATTTACAGAGACAGAGTTGAAGCTATAATTTTAAATCCGCCTAAATATAATGAACTCTATTCTTCATTCAAGCAGAAAGGTCAGAAACTAAATGAGATGCTCGCCTGGATGCATAGTAGATCAATAATCAACTTATGTCAGAAATTTCCTTCTCAGGGAGCCGTAATTGACAAATTTACAAACATGAATGTGTTAAAATCATCCCTCAAAGATATGAATAAAATCGAAATACTTAATGTTACTAAGGGTGAATCCGATACTGCTGTAGCCACTGCATCAATAATTGCCCGCTATCATTTCGTTATGAAGGTTAACGATCTCAACAAGTATTACAAAATGAAATTCCCGTTGGGAGCGAGCTCTCTGGTAATTAAGGCAGGAAAATCTTTTGTAGATGAATACGGAAAAGATAAACTAAAAAATGTTGCTAAACTTCATTTCAAAACATTGGAAAACGTTTTAAAAACTGATAAATCTCTGAGCACATAATTCGTCATTTATGAATATACTCGAATAATTGCAAATCTTTAGAAATATTTACTGCCTCTAATTTTTTCCCATAAACGTATTAAGTCAGTTTCCAGATTGTTATCTTCTTCTATCAAACAACGAATTAGCCTTTCTCCTCCGGCATAGAATGTTATCCTATTGAAAGGAGATTTTCTCCCGTATGAATTTTCCGAGTTAAATTCTGCTCTTAATACTTTATTCTCTACATATCTGGCATAACCCTCTTTCCATTCCTGCCAGGTCATATACTCAAATTCTTCCTCAGTTAATATTTTTTTTATTTCTTCCCGTTTCTCTATTGCTCCCGACAATTCTCCACTTTCCAGTTGAATCATCATTTCTTCATACAGTGTTTCAAACTGTTTATCTGAATATGGAAATTTATAGTTCAGCTCCCACATAAAATCCCTTTTATCCATGGCAGTTTTATATATTTGCAAATCTTTCTTAATCTCTGCCTCACCTTTCTCCGATTGAGCACAATGGACAAATTCATGAAATATTAAGACCATTTCTTTCTGACTTTTGAAAGCATCCGAATTGATAGCACAAACTGTTTTGTAATCAGCCTCTTTCAAAGGAAAAGCAGCTCTTAGTCCTATATTTTCCTTAATATTGCTTTTTTTGACAGATATCAAAGAATATTCTCTTTTTTCTTTGCTGTAAGTGTAGTAGTATTGATTACCATTATTTATTATTGCTATCGGATAGAATATTTTTTCAAAAGGAAAATGTTTACTGATCACTTTTTCCATTTCAACAAGTTTTCTTAGTGATTCAGAGAAATCGTTATTTCCACTATGACATGAGAAAAGTACAATCATCAAAATTACCACTATTATTTTTTTCATCTCGTCCTCCTATTGCTTTTCAAATTTAGCCAAGACTGATATCAATTTCTGAACAAATTCAGGATTTCCCCAGAATATAAATCTTGCTTTCAATGAGTTATCATCAAACATATATTGCATTTTGCAATTCTTTTTGGTGGAGTCTACAGAATTCATAAGATTAACAATTAGATTCGAAATCTCATTTGCTTCTTCAACACTTTCGCAATAAACATCGGATATAGTACATGTCTGTATTTTACCATTCAGATTACTTTTTCCCCCTGCTATAAAGTCTTCGATATTCCTTTCCCAGATATTTTTACTGTCAGTCAGAAAATCTTTTCGACTCATCGTTTTTTTAAGATCTTCTTTTTTGATTCGCCACTGACCTCCAAACTTTGCTGCATTTAGAATTCCTTCTTTTATATATCTTCTTATAGTTCTGGAATGCATATCCATCATTGCAGCAACTTCCTCAACCGTTAATAAATCTTCTGTCATTCTTACCTCCACAGACAAGATTAAATTTGTATTTGCGTTGTCAACCTAAATGTTTCAATATGTTATATTTTGTTATTTTTTGTATCTTTTTTATCTTAATCTAACTTTGGTAGGATAAAAAAAGGGAGTAAAATACTCCCCTTATCTATTAATAATTCTGTGGATTCGTTAACTGGTCATAAATGATACTTCTTGAAAACTTTCTCAGCTACATCTGCAACATCTGTCCCGTTTCCCATTGTAAAATAGTGCAAACCAGGCGCACCATGTGAAATAAGTTTTTCCGATAACTCTGCCATATATTCAATTCCAATCTTATATGCAGACAATGAATCAGTAGATTTATTCATTGCGTCTTCTAAATCCTGCGGTATTTTTACTCCGAAATTTTTAGCAAATCTTCGTAGTTGTTTTTTTTCTGTAAGAGGTTTCAATCCAGGAATAATAGGAACAGTAATTCCTGCTTGCCGGCATCTGTCCTCCCAATCAATGAAATTGCTGTAATCATAAAACATTTGTGTCACAATATAATCTGCGCCACAATCAATCTTGTATTTCAACATTTTTATGTCTTCATTCAGGGAAGACGATTCATGATGTTTCTCAGGATAACCTGCTACTCCTACACAGAAATCGGTAGCCTTAACCGGATGCATCTGGTGTAGATAATTATTTTTTTGCATTTCTCTTATCTGTTCAACTAATTCTGAGGCATGTTTAAGTCCTGATAATTTGGGGATAAACTCATTTTCGTTTTTTCTGGGATCTCCACGAAGAGCAAAAACGTTTTCTATCCCCAGAAAAATAAGATCGAAAAGAGCATCTTCAATTTCCAGGCGATCGAATCCGCCACAAATAAAATGGGGTACTACATCTATCCCGTATTTAAATTTAATTGCAGAACAAACCCCAACCGTACTGGCATGTTTTTGATAGATTATTTTTGTAGCAATACCATCTACTTCTTCCAGAGAAATTGTTTCCTGATGATAGGTAATATTGATAAAATCAGGATGATAAGGTCTAATTCTGTCAATAACATGAAAAATCTTCTCAATCGATTTTGTTTTCAGAGGCGGAGTAATCTCAATTGAAAAAGCGGGTCGACTACTCTCCAGAAAATACTCAGTAACTTTCATTCTATTTCCTATCTAACATTTTGACCAACCACAAGACAAACATTTCATACACCCTTCTGAAAATTCTATAGCACTCCCGCAATCAGGGCAGGTTCCACTCATCTTGATTTCTCCGGTTGATGGTTCTTCCGACTCAGATTCATCTGAGATTACTGATGTTTTTTTCTCCTTTTTCTCCTTTTTCTCCATTTCATGAAAATTTTTCAAAGCAATTGAAACCGCATCTGCACAGGATGTAACAAGTTTTCCTTTGTTCCACATCGGTGAAGGACATCTTATACCTTTGAGTTGTTCAATCAGGGATTCAACTTTTACCGATGATCTGAGAGCAAGAGAGCTAAGTCTTGCTATAGCTTCTAGTTGAGCTGAAGCACATCCGCCTACTTTACCCATTTGAGTAAACACTTCAAATGCTCCCCTCTCATCAGAATTTATTGTTACATAGAGATGCCCGCAACCTGTTTCAATTCTCTGAGTAACCCCTTCCAGGAATTGAGGTCGGTTTCTGGGAGCAATCTTTTCAGTTTCTTTTACAGTTTTGACAGTTTTACCAACATTCAACACTTGGTTTTCTCTAATACCATCCCGATAAACCGTAACTCCTTTACATCCTGACTGATAGGCCAGTTCAAAACCCATTCTGATATCTTCCTTTGACGCCTCTTTACTGAAATTTATCGTTTTTGAAACAGCGTTGTCAGTATACTTCTGGAAAGCAGACTGCATTTTTATGTGCCATTCAGGTGTGATATCATGCGACGTAACAAAAACTTTTTTGACTTTTTCAGGAATCTCATCTAACTTGTTGAGTGATCCAGCTTCTGCGACCTTCTCCATGAGACTTTTTGAATACAAGCTTGCTTCTTTCATTACCTTCTCAAAAATAGGGTTTACATACAAAAGTTTATCTCCGTCCATAACGTTTTTTACGTAAACCAGCGAGAATTGAGGTTCAATTCCGCTTGATGTTTCTGCAATCATACTGATAGTGCCTGTCGGTGCTATAGTAGTGTGAGTAGCGTTTCTAATACCTTTTTCCGTGATAATCTGATTCATTTCTTTCCAGTCAAATTGTTTACCATCTCTCAAAAGGCTGCCTGATTCATATATGCTACCTTTGAAATTGGGAAAACTACCATATTTCTCAGCTAACTCAACAGATTTTGCTTTTGCGAAGTAATCAATGAATTCCATGATTTTCTCAGCTAGTTCAACAGCCTGTTCACTATTGTAAGGTATTTCGAGTTTATAAAGCAAGTCTGCCCAACCCATAATTCCTAATCCAATTTTTCTGTTGCCTTTAACCATTTCATTTATTTCTTTCAGGGGAAAATTGGATCGGTTTATCACGTCATCCAGAAATTCCACACTATCTCTTACTACTTGTTTCAGCAAATCCCAATCAATTTTGTCTGAGAGTTTTTCATTAAACATTCCGCAAAGATTGATTGAACCGAGATTGCACGCCTCATTTGGCAAAAGAGGCTGCTCACCGCAAGGATTTGTACTTTCGATGTCTCCTAAATGAGGAGTTGGATTAAATTTGTTTATCCGATCAAGAAATATAATACCCGGTTCACCATTTTTATGAGCCATCTCTACAATTAATGTAAAAACATCTCTTGCTTTAAGTGAATCGATAATTTCTTTGTTGGTAGGAGATACAAGATTGTAGGTTTCATCCTGATATACAGCCCTCATAAATTCTTCAGTTATACCAACGCTTAAATTGAAGTTAGTTAATTCTGAAGTGTTTTCTTTGGCAGTTATGAATTCCATAATTTGAGGGTGATCAACTCTGAGAATTGCCATGTTTGCACCTCTTCTGGTTCCACCTTGTTTCACAGCATCAGTAGCAGAATTGAACACTTTCAGAAAAGAGAGCGGTCCACTTGATACTCCATTAGTTGATCTCACCCTTGCGTTTGCTTCTCTTAAACGACTGAAACTAAAACCTGTCCCACCACCACTTTTGTGAATAAGTGCTGCATTTTTGACGGCAGTAAAAATACTATCCATCGAGTCTTCTATAGGAAGCACAAAGCAAGCAGACAATTGCTGAAGATCATTTCCAGCATTCATCAAGGTTGGAGAATTGGGTAAAAAATGACCTGAGTCTAACAAAGCTACATATTTATCTTTCATCTCAGGTTTTTCCGCACTGATATCAGAAGCAACTCTCTCAATTAGTCCACTCCAGTCTTCAAGTAGATTTCCCTGTGAATCTTTTTTGAAGTACCTCTTCTCTAAAACTTTCAAAGCATTTTCAGATATAAACATTTTCTCTCCCATGTCTTTTTTATTTATTTATTTTAATTTTTTAAAAATGCGTCACATTGTTATTAATGAGGAATTTACAGGATTTCATTCTTAGCCAATTATTTGTAACATTCCTGTTTAGCTTTAACAATCTGATTATTTTTTTTCTAATCCGACCGTTATCAGGTCAAGAAAATTATTCTCCGTATTCCCTAACCTTAGGAAATTCAGGCGAATAAAATGGTGAGCTGTTTTAATCAATGCATTTTTGCTTTTAATTGCTTTCTCATTTAACTCGTTAATTATCTTTGAGTTAACCGTTTTTTGTCAAATTTGGCAATTTGAAATCACTTGATTTTTAAAATTCGCTACTTGAAGTAGTATCAATTTCCAATCCATTTTCTTCCTAGTTTCTAAATCAAATTTGTATTCACTCTTGACACAATTTTGCAACAGAAAAGAGAAGTTTATTAAAAAGAGGAGGATACTAATTTGTCTCATTTCGACAGTATTGATATATTCTGTGAAATCATTGATAATTTTGGAGATGCTGGAGTCGTTTACCGTTTTGCCCGTGAGTATAAAATTTCCAATCCTCATGTTAATGTCAGAGTAATATTTTCATCAATTGAATCTGTATCTCCATTAATTACACTGAACAACTCTTCATCTGACTCTGCTGTTAATTTTGAAATTAACGAATACTCAGATTTTACGAATAAATCTCATTACCTCCCCGCTGAGCTAATAATAGAAGCATTTGGATGTCACATTCCTGAAGAGTTTCTGTTGGAAATAAGAAAGAATAGTAAGTTAATAATTAATCTGGAATATTTATCAGCCGAAAACTGGATAGAAGGTTATCATCAGATACAATCTCTATCTGAAGGTAAAGCAATCAGGTATTTTTTTTATCCCGGATTCACCCCAAAGAGTGGAGGATTAATTCTCGACTCACACATTTCTTACAGTGATGAGTTCCCTCAACATATTCGAAAAAAAAGATTGCAGAAATTTCTGATAAAAAATTTCTGGCTATCTGAGAATAATGATGAAACTATTGTAGTTAGCATATTTAGCTACGAACATGACTTTACCGGATTGGTAAAAACATTCGAGATCATTGATAAGCCGTTTTACTTGCTGGTTTTCGGAGAAAGAAGCCAGAACAGTTTCAGACATCTTTTTCAAAAGCTTTCTTTTAAGAGAACAACTGATGTCTGGATTTTCAAAAAAGTTTCCGTTAGATTCTGCCAATTTCTCCCACAAACAGAATATGATTATTTCTTGAACCTGACCGATTTCAACATAGTCAGAGGTGAAGATTCCTGGGCAAGAGCTTGTCTGAGTACTCGTCCCTACATTTGGCATGCTTATTGTCAGAACGAGAAATATCAGCTCACTAAAGTGGAAGCATTTCTTAAATTAATTAAAGTTTTCTATGACGACGTAGATATTTTCGAAACATATTCAGAAATGCTTTTGCAGTTTAACAATAGAGAGAATAATAGCTATCTCGCAGAAAGTGAGACAGATTATGCTGGTTTTATAACAAACCTGAATACAATCAGTAAATACCAGTTACAGTTTAGAAGATATCTTGTAAATAATTGCAATTTAATTGCTAATCTCAATAATTTTTTACACGAATGTAAGAATAAATTAAACTAAATGGAGGCTCTAATGAAAGAAGCACAAGAGTTCAGAGTAGGAAACATTTACAAAAAAGGTGATGATCTTTTCCTCATTACTAAGGCAGAGTATAATAAGGGAGCAAGATCTGCCTCTTCAATGAAATTTAAAATTAAAAATCTCGATACCGGCTCAATCAGTGAAATTGTAACCAGGGCTGATGACAAAATGGATGACGTAATTTTGGACAGAAAAAAAATGCAATTCCTTTATGCAAATGGCGATGTATATACTTTTATGGATCAGGAAACATACGACCAGATAGAACTTACTGCAGATTATCTCGGTGACAACATTTACTATCTTATTGATGAAATGGTAATTGACGTACTTTTCCATGGCAGCAAACCAATCAGTATTGAGTTGCCAACAGTGGTAGAAATGCGAATTGCTTATACAGAACCTGCAGTTCAGGGAAATACTTCAGGCAGAGTAATGAAAAGTGCAAAATTAGAAACAGGTTTGGAGATTCAGGTCCCAATATTTTGTACAGATGATGAATTGATTAGAATTGACACAAGAACCGGTACATACATGGAACGAGTCAGATAGTCAAACAGAGCCACGGCTCTGTTTTTTTTTATACGGGACAAAAGTTATCTGCATATTTTGAGATATCTATTTCAGAATCAATCACAGGCATTATTCAGGTCAATAATTCTAGTATTATCGGTATATTCCATTGTTTTGTAATCGGTAATTTTAGCCAGTTTATGAGTTATCTCTGCCATTCTCAACACTTGAAACAAAATTCTCTCATATTTCTTTTGTACAACTCCATTTTCATCCCTACAGTTCAATTGCAACATCTCAATGGTATTCTGCAAAATCTGCAGAGGCTGATTTAGCTCATGTCCAACTGTTCCGGCAAGTTCCAGAACACCCTGCAGTTTCTGTTTTTCAGATTTTTGTTTTTCGAAGATCTTTCTTTCAGTTATGTTCGTCACAGATATCAGACTGTATTTTATTTCATCTAGTTCTAATAATTTCTGTTTTACTTCTACCGGAATATCTTCCTGACCATTACTTTTTAGTAGCCATTCATCGTATAAAGCTGTTTGCTCTTCAGTTTGAGGACGACTGATAAAATCACCGAGTTTTTTCCCAATAACCTGATTAATCGTCAGTTTAGTCATTCTTAGAAAGGCTGAATTTACTTCAACAATCTTACCTGTGTCTGTTCTTGTCATCAAAAGACCTATAGGAATGGTTTGAACAACAATTTCCATATGTTTTTGTTTTTCCATGAGTTCTTTGGTAGTTTTCTTTAATTCAGTAACATCATTTATTAGGAGCAGAGTTGCTTGTTGTCCTCCAAAATCTATTTTCAATTCATCAACTTCAATATATTTTTTATTTCCTGTAATTGTGTGAAGAACTGCACTGAACTTTTCATTATCATCCTCTGACTCTGAACTACGAAATTCAACATTTGATAATCTTCCCCAAAAATCTAGAGTTATTAGCTGATCAGTCTCAATTTCAATCATTTCAGTAAATTTTGGATTGGAATATTTTATTTCACCTTTAACAATGATTAACAGGGCAACATTTAGATAATTTTTTGCACACTCAAGAATCATTCCTTCAATCGGATTTTCTTCCAACAGTTTAGCTTTTCTATTATATTCCTTTTTAAATATCCTGACAACTGCTTCTGTTCCAAGCAGATAATCATCTTTTCTGATTATTCCTTTTAGACCAAGATCAAACAGACTTCTAATAAAGTTTTCTTGATAATCACTAACCAAAAGATACATTTCATGATTATGCTTCTGCGAACAGGGATTACCGATAATTTTGATAAGTGATTTATCCGATACAGAATTTTCGACTATTATGATACATGAATGCCGTGTTTTTATTGAACAAATCAATGAAGCTATACTATCGGGAAAAATGAGCTCAGCCACATCACCAAATTCCTGAGTGAAACCTTTTCTTAATGTCTTGTCTTTTGTATATAGAATTATAGTTATGAGCATATTAAGCCTGGATTTTTAGAAAATATTTAAGTAAAAAATCACTCATTGTTCTCGATAACTTCCCTGATTTTTTCAGAAAGTTTTTGAAGATTAAATGGTTTTTTAATGAAACTTATGCCTGCTCCCACTACACCATGATCGGCAATAATGTCTGCCGGATATCCAGACATGAAAAGTCTTTTTATTTTAGGAAAATGAATAATAATATTTTGGGCTAGTTCTTTACCATTCATTTCCGGCATAACCACATCGGTGATGAGCAGATCAATCTTTCCCGAGTGTTTTCTTGCCAGATATTCAGCCTGAGCCGGAGTTTGTGCTGCAATAGTATTATATCCAAGTTTTATCAGCATTGACTCAGTCATTTTAAGAATTGCCGGCTCATCTTCCACTAGAAGAATTGTTTCATTTCCCTTTAAAACAGTATTTACTTTTCTTACTGTCTTCACAGTCTCGTTATTTGAAATATACCTTGGAAAATAAATTGAGAAAACTGTTCCTATGTTCAGTTCGCTGTAAACATCAATAAAAGCTTTGTTCTGTTTTGCAATTCCATAGACTGTAGATAGACCTAATCCGGTACCTTTTCCAACTTCCTTGGTTGTAAAAAAAGGTTCAAACAGATGAGTAAGAATTTCTTTATTCATTCCATGGCCATCATCACTGACAGAGAGTTTTACATATTCTCCTGGTTGAACTCCTTTGTGTTTTCTGCAGAATATTTCATCTATGTATATGTTTTCAGTTTCAATTATTATTTTGCCTATACTTGTTATTGCATCTCTTGAATTCACGCAAAGATTTGCGAGTATCTGATCAATTTGTGATACATCAGCATTGATACTCCAGAGATCAGTACCCGGTTTCCATTGCAATACAATATCCTCTCCAATTAATCTTTGCAGCATTCTTAGCATTCCGGTAATCGTTTCATTCAAATCCATCAAACCTGGGGAAATTGTTTGTTTTCGTGCAAATGCCAGAAGTTGTTTTGTTAAATCTGCAGACCTTTCAGCAGCTACACGAATCTCTTTTAAATCTATCATCAAAGGATCTTCCGAATCAATTCTGCTAATTGCCAATTCGATGTTTCCCAGTATAACCCCAAGCATATTATTGAAATCATGAGCAATTCCGCCTGCTAACCTTCCAACTGATTCAATTCTCTGAGAACGGCTAAGCTGAATCATTAATTTCTCTCTTTCAGCTTCATTATTTTTTTGTTCTGTAATATCATCCCAAACTCCCAAAACGCCATACACATTTCCATCATCGGCACATAGTGGAATTTTTGAGCTTCTCAGAATAATCTTTCTTCCATCAGATGTAGTTTTTGTTTCTTCAAAATTCAGTTGAGGAACTCCGCCCTCTATCACTTTCAAATCGTTTACACGATATTGTTCTGCCTGATCTTTCCATGATAAATCTATATCTGTAAGTCCGACAAGTTCTTCCGGTGAAGACACACCTGCCTCTTTTGCAACAAGTTTGTTGCAACCCATATAGAATCCATTTCTATCTTTCCAGAATACACCGGAAGGAATCGTATTGATAACATCAGATAAAATCCTACGAGATTCCGCTAAATCTTTTTCCGTTTTCTTACGCTCTGTTACATCTCTGATGGAATAAACTATTCCGTAAGGATTATTCTTGTCATCATAAAGGACATCTCCGTTGACTTCGGTTGTAATGATGCTGCTCTCAATTCTTAAACGATACTCGATTGGTCCCAATTGAGTTTCAAACATTTTTTGGGTATTTATCATAGCCTTTTCCCTGTCTTCTTCTATGATAAAATCATTAACATTTTTCCCCAGAAAATCATCCTGATTCAACTTCGGATATTTTTTCAGACCATATTCATTTAAAAAAACGATTCTCCCTTGTATGTCTGTTTTAACAATAAGATCGGGAATTGTTTGCAAAAGTTTTCTATGAAACTCCTCACTTCTGTGCAAATCAATTATTCTTTGCCTGAGTCTTTTTTTAAGATATATGGTTATTACTATCAAGGATACAATGAGTAGCAGAGAAAAAACTCCCGATATTTTTATAATCAGGACAGTGATCGGGTCTAGACCTTGCTCAACATCAAGATTAATCCATTTATGTTTCATTTTCTTTTGCTCTGAAACAGGTATTTCTGACAAAGCTTTCTGAATAGAGCTGTACAACAAAGGATACTTACGACTTATACCAATACTCCATGAAAAAAAATAATCAGTTTTACCTGCTACCCGAAGATTGGGAATTCCCGATTGTTCAATATAATATGCTGCCACTGCAAGATTTTCCGCAAATGCATCTGTCTGACCAAAGGAAACATTCTCCAATCCCTCCAAAACATTTTCAACAGAGATTATTGAGAAATCAGTTAGTAGAGACTTATCTGCCAAATACCCCTCTGTGGCAAAACCTGACACCACTCCGATTTTATATCCTTTCAAGTCTTCTAATAGAAGCTTATCGAACTTGTTTCTTTGAGTTATCAATACTACCGGCACCGTTGCGTAAGGCTGTGTGAAGTATGCATATTTTTGTCTTTCAGAAGTACTCACAATAGTTGGAGCAATAGCACATTCACCATTTTCAAGTGCTGCGAGATGCTCATTCCAATCATAACATGGAGTTTTAATAAAACTGATATTGAGCAAATCTTCAATTTTCTCTATAATATCTGCACCCAGACCAACGAAATCTCCCTTTTCTGAGATAAATTCTATGGGCGGGAACTCTGTATTGAAGTATAAGGTTAGTTTATCTTTGTTTTCCTCAAGCCATATTTTTTCTTCCTGAGTAAGAAATTCTGGTAAAGATTTGTTTGCATTAGCGGATGTAATGAAAATCAGAAAAAAAAACACCAGCAAAGTATGTCTCATTCCTACCGATTGTTTTTCTTTATTAGACTTTCTCATACTACTCCTTCATAGAATCAAAAGACTTATTTCAGAATCATAATTTTCACAGTTTTGCTTATTCCTGAAGATGATATTCTGCTCAGATAAATTCCACTAGAAACTGCTTTGCCATTTTTATCTTTTCCGCTCCATTTCAATGTATGAGAACCAGAATTCAGTGAAGACCTACTTATTGAATTAACTACTTGTCCTTTTAAGTTAAAAATGTCAATTTTAACTTGAGATTTTTTTTCTAAATCTATGGCAAACTTCATACCGTCATCAAGCAAACTGCCAATTTTTATTGGATTCGGATAAACTGATAATGTAATGAATTCATCATTGTCATTATCTTCAGCCAATGTCTGTTCAATTAGATGTTCTGTGAAATCTACATTGTTATCACTAAAACGTATCAGTATATTCTCCCACTCCTCTTCTATCAATCCGGTAAAAGAAACCGTTTCGTTGAAATTGTTACTCATTGCGGAAAGTTCAATGTAATTATTACCATTCACTACCGCTTCAGCAGTTAATGGAAAATTTCCATCCGCATCAAAATAATCAACATTTACAATTGAAATTTCTGAAGTCTGATTTACTGAGACATCACTGATTTCCGGCAAAGTGTTGGCTAACGCATTGATGTAGCAATAGTCAAATTGCTGTACCGCTGCATGACCGGAATCCGCCAGTGTAAACTCCATAGGTAACTCAAATTGGCTAGTTATTGAAGCACTTGCCAGTGTATTACTTACATTAGGCCAGTTTCCAAAATACTCATCATTGGCAAGATCTGAGATATCGCACGACAAAACAAGGGTACCATCTATAATCTGGTGTTCAATATCTCCAATTCTGGAATACTCAGTAAGATTCAGACCAACAACCCTGTAAAGGCCGGGAGTAAACAAAGGTGGAACATTAGCATATAGCATAGCGTAAGCTACTGAATCATTCAAAGCTGACTCCGGATTAGCCAGAATAGTCATATAAAAATAGTAGGGTCCCCACAGATTTTCATAATAAGGATATGTTCCATTTTGAGTTTTAATGCCAGAAATGAATTTATCATCACTGAAAGAAAAATATTCATGGATTATATCCAGATTGGCAGCATCAATTATGCAGTCACCTGCTTCATCATCCCCTACTAAAGCCATTTGAGAAATATCTGAAGGAAAATCTGTATCTCTCAGAAATGAAGGCATCATTAGAATCAATGAAAGAAAACCAAAATCAATTTCCGTTCTCAGACGCATTGAAACAAATTCGTCACCATAATAAGGGATTACAGATTCAAGACTGGTCATGCCTAGTGATTGCATTATTGAAGTTTCCCAGCCATCTTCTGTCGAATAATGCAGTTCCGTGTTTTGCAAATCTCCGACTATCGTTTCGCATCTAACATGAATTGTGCTGTCCTGAGTAACTGCACTACTTCTTAAATCACTCCAAACATTAAAAGTCTGTGCAGATAATTTCACAAACATTAAGACGATGATTAACACAAGATTTAACTTCATAGTTATCCTTCTTTTTCTAATTATTTTTTCCACAGCAATTTTTGTATTTTTTACCGCTTCCACATGGACACGGTTCGTTTCTTCCAGTTTTAGGTTCAACTTTTACCGGTTGAATTTTCTGTACAGGTTCTCTGTCTGAACTGTTAGTTTGTCTGTTGTTAAAAGCTGATGTCTCAGAATGGTGCATTCTAAGCATACGCATCATTCTTTCGTATTCCTCCTGATTTGAAACCATATATCTGGTAAACACACTCTTTGTTACACTTTCATGAATATTGGAGATTAGTTTTTCAAATAGCAGATAACTCTCTTTTTTATATTCAGTTAAAGGATCTTTCTGACCGTATGCCCTCAGACCAATTCCTTCCTTCAATAAATCCATTTCATGTAGATGATCTTTCCAATTCTCATCCACTACACTCAGCAGAGAATGTCTTTCCAGTTTTCTCATATTTTCAGAGCCAAGGAACTCCTCTCTTTTACTATATGCTTCAAAGACAATATCTTCCAGATTAGCCAACAGAACTTCTCTGTTCATTATGTCACTTTGTAAGTCATCAACTTTTGCTTGAATTCTTAGTTCATAGGATAGCCACTCAATAATTTTCCCTAGCTCCCAGTCTTCTTCATAGGTTTCAAAAGAGACTTTTTCATCAATTACGTTTTCCAGAGTATCTTTAATCATCTCTTTAATTTCACTACTTATATCATAACCCTTTAGAACATTTCTGCGGAAATTGTAAATTACTTCGCGTTGCTGATTCATTACTTCATCATATTTTATAAGCTGTTTTCTAATCTCAAAATTGTGAGATTCAACCCTTGTCTGAGCTTTTTCTACTGCATTTGTCATCCATGGATGAGTTATGGCATCTCCTTCCTGATAACCAAATTTTACCAACATTGGAGCAATTCTGTCTGAACCAAACAATCTCATCAAATCGTCTTCAAGTGAAAGATAAAATCTTGATGAACCAGGATCTCCCTGTCGTCCTGCTCTACCTCTCAGTTGTCTGTCAATTCTTCTACTTTCATGTCTTTCTGTTCCGATCACGTGCAAACCATCCCGCATATTTCCATACGGAGCAGATTCGGATACCTCGACTTTTAGTTTTTGATAATGGGCAGATTCATGTTCTACAACTCCATTACCCAGTTTGATATCAGTTCCTCTTCCTGCCATATTAGTAGCAATTGTAACAGATCCGGGCTGTCCTGCCATTTTAATAATTTCAGCTTCAGATTCATGATTCTTTGCATTTAGAACACTGTGTGCAATTTTCTTGTTCTTCAGAAATCTGCTTAATACTTCAGACACTTCTACCGAAACAGTTCCGACTAAAACAGGTTTCCCTTGTTTGTGCCAATATTCAATTTCGTTCATAACTGCTTCATACTTCTCTTTTTTAGTCAGAAAAATGGCATCATCATAATCTTTTCTGGTGACAGGAACATTTGTAGGAATTGCCATAACCGGAAGTTTATAAATCTCCATAAATTCTGCTTCTTCCGTAACTGCAGTACCTGTCATTCCGGCAAGTTTGTCGTACATTCTA
>JAQVBK010000224.1 GCA_028690365.1 Candidatus Cloacimonadota bacterium | reverse complement strand
AAGACACTGACAAGATTGATTTCGCAATTCAGCAGGCAGAAAAGATTATTTCAGAATTATGATATTTATATTATTCTAATCTATAGAGAGACAGGCATTAATTGCCTGTTTTTTATTATCTAAATGCAATTCAATAATCAATTACAACTATAATACTATGATCAAAAACTTGACACGGTTATTTGTTATTATTTTCTTACAACAATCAATTTTTCTTATGATAAAGGAGTTATAATGAACAGCTTATTACACAAAATTTTACTAATTGTCTTTCTGAGTATCCCGTTATTCTTAAAATCCGAAAATCCCATCTCGTTTCTAAATAATTCACAAAAATATCTTGAAAATGCAAAATCTGAACAAGATTTTTCTGAGGGCAAATTTTATCCTGGTTCTCTTTATTTGGCTTTAAACTACAACAGTACAAAGTTGTTATCTTATGAAATTCAGACTTTTGAAAACAATGAATGGATTACTACCGGCACAATGAATGTCAGCTATGAAAACAATAGAATAAGTCTTATCTTATATGAACTTGAATTAGCCGATGTAAACAGAAGCACAATGATTCAGCGTTATGAAATTCAATGGACTGATGATTATATTTCTCAAATCGATGTAAGCTATACTATGAATGAAAATGACATATATTTCTTTAGGGAATTCTACACATTTGAAGAAGGTTTTTTGCAAAGTTACTATACTGAAACTACTGCTGACCTTGTTGAATCTGAAAGAGGAGAATACATTGTCCAGGAAGGGAAAATCACAAATGCCCTAATAGAAGTATTTTCTGATGGAAGTTGGCAAAACTCGATTCATTACTATGCAGAATACTCAAACGGAAGACTTAGTGCATTTAATTCTGACAATTGGATTTCAGGTAATTGGGAGCATTCTTATCGTGAAGAGTATACTTTTACTGATGACATCATCTCTGAGATACTCACTCAGCAATGGTCATCTTCAGTCTGGAATAATTATTCATTGTCGCTGACTGAGATTGAATCAGGATTGTCAGTTCTTAATACCGTATATTTATGGAACGAAGATGAATGGGAAGAAAACATCCGGCAAATTCTGACTTATGACGATAATCAGACTCTGTCTGAAGTGATTACTCAAAGATGGGATCAGAACAATACTGACTGGTACACTTCCGAAAGAATACTTTTTAATTTTGACGTTTCAGCAACCAATGAATTGACTTATACAGAACAAAATACCATTAAAGCTTACCCAAACCCATTCAATCCAAATCTTAGTCTGGAAATCGCCTGTGAAAAAAACTCTGAGTTATCAGTAGACTTGTTTAACATTAAAGGAGAAAAAATCATATCACTGTTCAATGGCATTTCCGATCATAACACGATTATCATTAACTGGAACAGCGAATACTCACTCGATCATCCTCTTGCCTCAGGAGTTTATTTTGTCAGAGCAAAGCAAAAGAATTCAGTCAGCTATAAAAAAGTTTTACTGTTGAAATAATGATTTTGAGCTGTATCTTCTACATTACTCGTCATTGAATCTCTCCAGAGAACAGATTGTCAAAAATAGAAGATTCAGCTCTTTATTTGTTTTGACAGATATTTAAGTCAGTTTTTTTTGACGTTAAAATTAAGGGGGTATATATGTTTCATTCTCCGATAAAATCATTTTTTGGTGTAGACTGTCTTAAAAATAATAGTGAAATCTTAAAAGTTTTTGGCAATAATATCCTTCTGATAACGGGAAAAAACTCTGCGAAGTCCTGTGGTGCATTGACTGAAGTTGTTTCTGTAATCAACCAAACCGGTAAAAAATATGTTCACTTTGATCAGGTTACTGAAAACCCTGACTTGGAAATTATTAGAAAAGGAAGTGATTTCCTAAAGAAAAATAATTGTGATGTCATTATTGCAATCGGAGGAGGTAGTCCGATTGATGCAGCTAAAGCAATAGCCGCTACCGCTGCAAATAATCTGATTCCAGAAGATCTATATAAACCCAACAACATCAAAAAAGGAATTCCCATCATTGCGATTCCAACTACCTCTGGAACCGGAACAGAAGTTACTCAATACAGCGTACTGACAAACCTTACAACCGGCAATAAAGCCGGATTTGCCTCCCCTTTCAATTTTCCTGTTTGTTCTTTTTCAGATCCGAAGTTTACCCTCAGTCTGCCTCAAACTGTTACCCGTGATACAGCAATTGACGCTCTGAGCCATCTTCTCGAGGGAATTTACTCTGTTAAAACAGAACCTCTTCTCTATCCAATTATCTTTGAAGGTATCAAATTGATTTATGAAAATCTACAGGAATGTCTTGATCAGCCTCTTAACATACAAATAAGAGAAAAACTAATGCAGGCAGCTTTTTATGGCGGATTGGTTATAGCTCAAACCGGAACAACTCTCCAACATTCAATTGGATATCCTTTAACCACAGAATATGGAATAACGCATGGATGTTCAAACGGAATCGTCATGAAAGATATTATGGAACTTTTCTACTTTGCCAGAAAAAACGAAATAGACAATCTTTTCACTTACATGGGAATTCAACGTCAGGATTTTTATAATTGGTTGATATCATTAAATTTAGTAAATGATAATTTCATAGACAATAATTTATTGGAGGCTCATATTAAAAAAGTTGCAGCAAGCAGTAATATTGCAAACAATCCAATTCAGGTAAGTACAGAAAGCATCAGAAAAATTTATGAAAAATATATTAAATAAAAATGGAGTTAGAAATGCACAATGAAGTCAGAGTAAGATTTGCACCAAGTCCAACCGGTTATCTACATGTCGGTGGGTTAAGAACTGCACTTTATGATTATCTCTTTGCCAAACAGCAGAAAGGTAAATTCATTCTGAGAATTGAAGATACCGACCAGTCACGATATGTTGAAGGAGCAGTGGAAAATCTCATTAATTCTTTAAAAACTATGGGAATAGATTTTGATGAAGGTCCCGGAATTGATACTGAGTATGGACCATATTTTCAGTCTCAGCGATTGAACATTTATAAGAAATACGCTGAAGAACTTATTCAGAAAGGTTTTGCCTATTATTGCTTTGCCACTAAAGAAGAACTGGATGAAATGCGTGAAAAGCAGATGGCACAAAAACAGCATCCAAAATATGACGGCAGATATCGTAATTATCCCATGGAAAAAGCTCTGGAGAGAATTGCCAATGGTGAAGAACATGTTATCAGACTGAAGATGCCTCAGGAAGGAGTCTTTACTTTCAAAGATATTATTAGAGGACAAGTCGACATTGATTCATCTCTCGTTGATGATCAGGTTATCATGAAATCAGATGGATTTCCCACTTATCATCTGGCGGTTGTAGTTGATGACCATCTTATGAAAATATCTCATGTTATTCGTGGTGAAGAATGGATTTCCAGTACTCCTAAACATATTTTTATGTATCAATGCTTTGGATGGGAAACTCCGCAATGGGTACACTTGCCACTTATCCTTAATCCTGATCGCAGCAAACTCAGTAAACGTCAGGGAGATGTCGCTGTGGAGGATTATCTGGCTAAAGGCTATCTCCCCGAAGCTTTAATCAACTTCATTACTCTTCTCGGTTGGCATCCAGTCGCCGATGAAGAGATTTTTACGATTGATAAAACAATAAAAGAGTTCTCCTTTGAAAGGGTTAATAAAGCTGGAGCAGTTTTTGATCGCGAGAAGCTGGATTGGATGAATGGCTGGTATATTCGTAATTCTCCCCTCAGCGAAATAGCAGAAGCCTGCCGTAAATACTTCACATCAAACGATATTGATATTTCAGATAATGAAAAATATTTGAGAGTTATTGAGGTCGCCAGAGAATATATATCACGTCTGGATCAGATTATAGAACACTCAGAAATGTATTATAAATTACCTGATTTATCTGAGGAAAACAGAGCTATTCTCCAAAGCGAAAATGCTCAGAAATTACTAAATTTTTTGATAGAACAAATCTCAAAACTTGATTTAAGTGATGATCTTGTTCAATTTGTAAAGGGATGTATCAAAGAATCAGGTTTAAAAGGCAAAGATTTCTACCACCCGGTAAGATTAGCTCTTTATGGAAACACCTCCGGTCCTGACATACCAAAGCTTATAAATATCTTTGGAAAAGAAGGAACTGTAAACAGATTACAGAATTGGTTGGAATCGTAGTCACATTATTATATTTAACAAAAGTTAATAAACTATCAACACTTCAACGGCGGGTCAGAAAGAACTTGACCCGCTTTTTCGTTTAAAAAATTTGTCTTTAGTAAACTCAATAAAAATTAATGGGGTGCTCGAAAGGGCTGAGATTATACCCTTGGAACCTGATCCGGGTAATGCCGGCGTAGGGAGTAGAAAAACCTACCTTCTATGCCATTGCACCCTCTGAAAAAGGAGGAAAAATGGAAAAAACAATTTCTACCGCAATTGTGAAAGGTTTTTATGAAAAACTTCTCAACAATCTCGAAATCGACACTGCAATTGTTGGAGGTGGTCCCTCCGGGTTAATATGTGCCTACTATCTTGCCAAAGCAGGACTGAAAGTTTCTGTGTTTGAGTCAAAACTTTCTTTCGGCGGAGGCATCTGGGGTGGAGCAATGATGTTCAACGAAGTAGTGATTCAAAAAGAAGCATTTCACTTTTTGGATGAATTTAAAATAAGACATCGCAAATATGACGACAATTTCTATCAGGCAGATTCTGTCGAACTTGCATCATCACTCGTTTATCACTCAGTGAATGCCGGAGCAACACTTTTCAACAATATCTACGTAGAAGACGTAATTCTGAAAGAGAACAGAATTTCCGGTATAGTAATTAATTGGGCACCAGTCATGGAAAGAAAAATGCATGTTGATCCGCTTATGATTACCAGTAAAAACATTGTAGATGCAACCGGTCATCCGTCATTTGTTTCTGCAACTGCCTTAAAAAAAGGTGGAATCACACTTAATACTCCATCAGGTGGAATTGAGGGTGAGAAACCAATGTGGGCAGAATTAGGAGAAAAACTCACAGTTGAACATTCAAAAGAAATATTTCCAGGGCTGTATGTCTCAGGTATGGCAGCAAACGGAGTTAGCGGAAGCTTCAGAATGGGACCAATCTTCGGTGGAATGCTTCTTTCCGGATATAAAATAGCAAACCTGATTATAGATTCTATAAAACAAGGCAAAAGTGATGGAGCTTAGAGATATCGGCTTATACCTTATACTGACTGCTCCTGTATGCGGATATGATGAAGTTACTCGAGCAGCAGTCAATAATGAGATTCCTCTGCTTCAACTGAGAATTAAGGAAGGGAGTGACCGCTTTATTTATGAAACAGCTCTAAAACTACGAAAGATAA
>JAQVBK010000017.1 GCA_028690365.1 Candidatus Cloacimonadota bacterium | reverse complement strand
CGTCTGCGCCAAGTTTACTCTTTATGTTTTTGTTTAATAAAGTTGAAAATGGCTCCCAGTCAATTATTTCATCTATCTTCATTAGAAAGTTGCCAGTTTTTTCTATCCTATCCATAATTAATTCTGTGGTAAAAGTTAATTGCATCTCCGCCTCCGCACCTATAATAATAAGCACATATTTTTCTAAAACGAATATACGTCAAGCTAGTTTTCCTATAATTACAATATATATGTTGTATTACATAAAGCTGGTAAAAGTGGACTTCTGAATTATGCAACAGGTTCTATTTATTCATACTTCATTACTTCTGCCGGATTGGCATTAGCTGCTTTGAAAGCCTGATAGCTTATTGTAAGTACAGCTATCAAAATGGCAGTAATTCCTGAAATTACAAAAGATGAGAGGGGAACGTTTATGTGATAAGCAAAACTGTTCAACCACTCTTTCAAACTAAAATAAGCTAACGGAATTGCCAGAACATTGGCATAGCCCACTAATTTAAGAAAATCCTTCATCAAATCAAAAGCAATTGAAGATGATTCTGCTCCCATCACTTTGCGGATACCAATCTCTTTTGTCTTTTGCTCGATAGTATACGATGACAATCCAAAAAGACCCAAACAAGAAATCATTATACAGATAGCCGCAAAATAGCTGAACAATCTGGCAGTTTTTTGTTCCAGAATGTAAAATTCCATAATATTATCATCCACAAACTGATATTCAAAAGGATAATCGTTGTTGATTTCACGCCAAATTGTCTGTAATTCAGATATCGTAGCCCGGGGGTTACTGCTGTTAATTCTGGCAACCAGAGTCGGCATAGGGTCTTTACTTAACATAATCACCATTGGTTCTTCCGGATTGTGAAGTGATTTGAAATGAAAATTGTAAACAACTCCCACTACTTCACCATCGCGAATAGGATTTCCATTATCATCCTGTCCAAATTGTATTCTTTTCCCTAATGCATCATCAAACCAACCAAATCTTTCTGCTGCAACTCTGTTTACCAGAAAAGCTCTGGTAAAATCAGTTTCCAGATTCAAATCGAAGTTTCTGCCCTTTATGATCTTCATGCCCATCAAATCCACAAAATCACCTTCAACAAAGAAGAAATTTGTAGCCAGATTTTGTATTTCGTTGTCCTTCTCAATCCCCATTACTACCTTTCCCAATCCCAGACCAGGTAAATGATTAGTTGATGCAATTCCCTTTATATCTGAACGTTGCAAAATTCTTTCAGCAAAAGCAGGCATATTTTTTGATAAATTACTGTCAGTTGCAGTAAAGGTAATGAGATTTTCTTTATCAAATCCTAAATCCTTCTCTTGAAAATACATTAATTGTTTATAGACAGTAATTGTACCTGTTATCATAATCAGAGAAATTGTAAACTGGATCAAGACCAGAATTTTGCGAAAGAATGAACCCTTTTTACCGGTAGTCAGGGTTCCCTTTAGAATTTTCTCAGGAGTAAAGGAAGCCAGATAAAAGGCAGGATAGCTTCCGGAAACTAATCCCACTGATATTGCCAGTAATAGAAAAGTGAGATGAAATGCTGAAAAATCAAAGAAATTGAGATTTATCTCTCTACCGGAGATTTCATTGAAAACCGGTGTCAGTAATTCTGAAACTGCACAAGCAACAATCAGAGACAACAGTGAGATAATTATTGATTCAAAGAGGAATTGAGTTCTCAGATTTGCCTGAGTAGAACCAAAAACCTTTCTTAACCCAACTTCTCTTGCACGTTTAACAGATCTGGCAGTTGCAATATTCATGTAATTTATTGAGGCAATCAACAGAATGAAGATTCCCACTACTGCAAAAATATAAACATACAATATACTTCCAACCGGTAAATCGCCCGGTAGATTAGTAGAAAGCTGAATCTTGTCTAATCGGCTAAACATTGGTTCAAAAGTAGCATTAATTTGCTCTCCCACTGGTTTCATGTACTTATCATAAAAAACTGGGAAGCCGGCTTTTATTGAAGAAATATCAGAATTTTCTCTGAGCAAAATGTAAGAAAAAAGACCAATCTGCCAAAAAGCCGGTGAAATAGTGGAGTTAAAGTCTTCTTCTCCCATTATTTCTGCTCCCGACTGCATACTTATAAGACCATTGTAGCTTAAATGTACATTATCCGGCAAATCTTTAATCACTGCTGTCACCGTGTAGTTTCGATCTTTATCTAACCTGATTATTTTGCCGATAGGATTTTCATTACCATACCATTTACTGGCAAAGCTTTCATTAATTACCATTGTAAACGGCTCTGTTAAAGCACTTTTGGCATCCCCTCTAATAACTGAAAGTGAAAATACAGTCAGTGCAGTAGAGTCCGCCATATAGAAACTTTCATCGTAGAACTCAGAATTACCAATCTCGAACAGTGCTTTGCCAACTGGAGCAAATCTAACGTAACTTTCAATTTCAGGGAATTCTGCCGCCATTGTAGGTGCTAAAGGTCTTGCTGTCACCGCAAATTTGTCTTCCTGTCCGCTGATTTCAAATTTAGATTCCACCCTGAATATTCGTTTGTAATTTGAATGAAATTTATCATAACCCAATTCATTTCTAATAAATAACAGAATTAGTATCGCACAGGAAAATCCAATGGATAAACCGATGATATTTATCAATGTATAGAATTTGTTACTCATCAGATTTCTGTAAGCAATTTTCAAGTAATTTCCAAACATTTTTAACTCCTCATGTTTTATTCGTATTTTAGTGATTTAGCGGGATTACCGACTGCAGTTTTGTAAGTTAGAATTATTACAACAAGCAGTGAAAGTAACAAAGTTGATAAGCCGGCAACAATATAAATCAGCGGATTCTGGTTCATTCTATAAGCAAAATTACCCAAATACTTATGCATGGAATAATATGCTGTCGGCCATGCTATCAAATTAGCCAAAATCACATTCTTGAGATAATCACCTGAAAGCAGATAGATAATTGTTCTGATAGAAGCTCCCAATACTTTTCTTATACTGATCTCTTTGGTTCTGAGCTCAGTCATGAAAACCGTGAGACCAATCAGTCCAAGAATAGAGATTATCATCGCTAAAACAGCAGCATAGCTTATTGTTTTGGCGAAATCGTTAACATCTGTATAAAGATTGTTTACATCTTCATCTATAAAGGCACTTCTTAGAGAAAACCCAGGAGAAAATTTGTTATAGACATCTTTTAGGTAATCAAGAGTTTCCCTGGTATTTACGGCATCAATTTTGATGAAAGCATACTCATTCCACCAGCTCATATTACTGATCATCAAAGGACCGATCTCTTCAGTAAGTGGTCTGAAATGAAAATCTTTCACCACACCCACTATCGTTCCTTCAATGGATTTATCCCACATGGTAAACCGTTTACCGATGGGATTTTCAAGCTGCATTATCTCAACCGCCGTTTCATTCACGATGTATTCAACTTCTTCATCCTGGACATGATTTTTCAGAAAATCTCTACCGGCAACCAATTCAATTCCAAACAGTTTTATGAATTCTTTATCAGCATTGATGAAGTGAAAAAGAACTCTTTCCGGATTTTGTTTTCCTTCCCAGGTTGGAGGATTAACGTTACCCACATTCAAAGGTGAATTGTTAGCAAATGAAATTGCCCTGATGCCTGGATGTTTCAGTAGCTCATCTTTCATTGCTTCATAATTCTTTTGTATCTCACTGTTCCATCTGATTCTTACAACATTCTCCTTATTATATCCCAATTCTTTGCCGGTCAGATATCTGAATTGATTATATACTGTGAGAGTACTTATGATCAGTACAATTGTGATAGAGAATTGGATAACCACCAGAATAGTACGAAATCTGCTCCGGGATGATTTGACTATTGTATTTTTAAGGGCATTGGTACTTTTCATAGCAGACAGGTAAAAAGCAGGGTATGCGCCCGCCAGTAATCCCACTATAAAAGTAAACAGAAACAATTGACTCAGAGTCTGAACATTTATGAGATTTAATTTAATTTGATTTTGAGTGAGATTATTGTATTCAGGGAGTAAAAGTTCCACCAGCGCCAGAGCTATAAACAGTGCCAGAAAACTCATCAGAACTGCTTCACTGAGGAATTGGACTATCAGATTTTTTCTGGTTGCACCTACTACTTTTCTAACTCCGATTTCCCTGACCCGTTTAACTGACCGTGCTATTGAAAGATTGATGAAATTGAAACAAGCTAACAATAAAATAAAAACTGAAATTACTAGCTGAATAATCACATAAGTCAATGTTTCCGGTTTATCAAGCGGGTCATACAGGGAAATCTTCTTCAATTGTTGGAGTCGAATAGTGTTTTTATTATCTAAATTGTATTTCGGGATTATATTTTTGATTTTCCCCTGTAATGCTTCTACATCGGCATCCTCATTAACCAGAACATAACCGCTGCTTTCCCAGCTCCAGCTGTTAATTCTTTGTTCACCTAACAAGCTAAATGGTAAAATAATATCATATTGAATCGTTGAATTCTCCGGACAGTCGGCAACTATCCCTGTTATCGTGAAGTCAGTCTGGTTGTTCCAGTTAATTGTCTTTCCCAGCGCAATCTCGTCTGCAAAATATTTTTGGGCAATTGATTCAGAGATGACAGCCGATTTGTCATCTCTGAAAACAGCTTCCGGATTTCCCTGCAAAAGAGGGAAGGAGAATATGTTGAATAGTGAAGGTTCAGCTAATAGAGTCCGTTCATGGTATGATTTCTCCCCTACTTTGAAAAGCTGTCTCCCGTAACTTTTTATCCTTACATGATCAATTATCTCCGGATAATCATTATCAAGGATAGGAGCAAGCATATAGGGGATTGTTGAATTGCCGTAAATTTCTCCGTTGCTCCACTCACCTACCTGAATTATCCTGTAAATCTGTTCTGTTTTTTCATGAAATCTATCGTAGCTCAAATCTTTCTGAGCCGATAAAAATAAAATAATACAAACTGCCATTCCCAGACCTAAACCAAAGATGTTTATGAGCGCAGGAATTTTATTCCTAAAGATGTTTCGGAAAGCAGTTTTCAAAAAATTCGATATCATTTTCTCTCCAAGTTAACAGTTAAATTTATTCATACTTCAGAGCTTCTACCGGATTGGAATTCGCTGATTTGATTACAAGCAGCGAGAAGGTAAGAAGGGATACAAAGCCGGTAATTAAAGTTGCCAGCAAAAAGTATTTCCAGGAAAGATCTATCCTGAACGCAAAATTCTGCAGCCAGTCAGTAAATATAAAATAGCCGCAAATCCAGGCAATAATCGATGATATCCCCAGCAGAACAAACAATTCTTTATTGAAAATGTGAAAAATCTGAAGTACAGATGCGCCAAGAACTTTCCGAATACCGATTTCCTTGAACCGACGACCGGCTTCAAAAGAGATCAGTCCAACTAAACCAAGTATTGAAATAAATATTGCCAATGCACTTAGAATTGTGAATGTTTTACTGAATAAACGATCTTTCATATAAAGATGTTTTATATTGTCTTCGAGATAACTAACTCCCACTTCACTTCCATTAATTTCCCGGCAAGTATCTTTGATAATCTCTTTTACCAGTTTATCATTATCACCTGAAAATTTCACTGCATACATCCAGCTCCAATCAAAAAAATATACAAATGCCATAGGTTTGATGGGGTTGTGCAAACTTTGAAAAGCGAAATCTTTCACTACTCCAATGATTTTTTTCCCTCCAATTGATTCCTCCAGAGGATTTTCCATGTTATGCTTTTTAACAAAAGCTTCATTCACGATGTATGCTTCTTTGTCTGATTCAAGTCGGGGATCGAAATTTCGACCCGCAACAAAAGTCAGATTAAGCAAAGGGATATAGTTTTCATCACAGGGAGAACAGAAAAAACTGACATGTTGTTCTTTATCTGTTTCTCTCCCCCATTCCATGACAAAGTTACCCGGCACAGAATGTGCAAATGCAGCTTCTTTGATGATTGAATGACTGAGTAATTTCTGCTTCAGGACATCCGCTTTATTTCTGAGCTCTTCATCCAGATATAGATAGACAATCTGTTCTTTGTCATAACCCAGATCTTTATTCAGCATATATCTCATCTGGGCATAAATCACAATGGTACCGAATAAAAGAGTAGTGGAAATAACGAACTGCAGAATCATAAGAAATCTTCTGGAACGTAATCCTCTCTTTCCCCTAAAATTCTCCTTTTTCATGATTGCTATCAGCTTGAAGGAAGACATATAGAATGCCGGATACAATCCGGTAAGAATCGTTATTTTGATAATGCCGACAATCAGAAAAAAGACAATAAGAGGATTGCTGAACAGGTCAAAGGTCAGTTTCTTCTGTACAATCTGATTGAAGAAAGGGAGGAAAATCTCGGTCAGGGCAATGGCGATAAGGAAGGAAATTACTGTCATAAAGAAAGATTCACCCAGGAACTGTTTAATCAGGTCAATTCTGTCAGCTCCGCAAACCTTTCGGATTCCAATTTCACCTGCACGTAGCCCGGATCTGGCTGTTGAAAGATTAATAAAGTTGATTATTGCGATTAGCAAAATAAGGATTGCAGAAGTACTGAACAAGATAAGATATAATTTGTTGCCATGATTACAGAAATCATCTTTGTTGAGATTATCATAAAAATAAATATCGAACAGACTTCTCAGTGAGAAATTGACTTCACTTCTTTCTTCATCTTGTTTAGCTACTTCAGTGTTGAATGTGGGATTAAATGATTCAATGACAGATTTTGGATCTGAGCCTTTAGTTAATCTTACATATCCCTGATAATTCCAATTCGACCAACTTTCGTAGAAATCTTCCCGACCTGTTATGGTTTTTCGATTTGAAAAAGCCGATAAAGCCTGGCACTGTAAAATGGACTTATCAGTAAAATCCTCAAAAATTCCAGTCACGGTATAAGTGAAAATTTTATTGACTGTCAGCAGTTTTCCAATAGGGTCTTCAAGTCCAAATATTCTTTTTGCTTCTGACTCGGATAAGATAATTTTATCCGGTTCTGCCAATGCTTCCCGACCATTTCCACGGATAATGTTGATGGTAAAAACATCAAAGAAATCCGGTTCGACAAACAGAGCATCCCCCACATAACGTTCTTTACCTTCATAACTTACACTGATCCCACTTTTCTCCACTGCTGCTATTGCTTCCAGTCCCGCCATGTGCTCTCTGAGAATTGGAACAGCAGGAGCAGGAATGGTGAACCAGTTTCCCACTTCTATCCGGTAAATATCATGATAATGTTTGTTGAAACGGTCTACAGATAATTCGCTGAATACATACAGACTCACAATCATAAACGCAGCTATGCCAACAGATAAACCCAATAGATTCAGAACTGTGAAGAGTTTATTCTTGAGTAAATTTCTGTAACCGATTTTTACGTAGCTTCCTAACATATCACAATCCTATTTATCTACAATTGAAATTCTTTCTGGAAATTCTCGGTGACAATATGACCATCAAATAGCTGAATAATTCTGTGCGCATACTCCGCATGAGAAGGTGAGTGAGTCACCATCACAATTGTGGTTCCTTCTTCATTTAGAGAAGTAAGAAGATTCATTACCTCTTCTCCATTGGCAGAATCGAGATTTCCGGTAGGTTCGTCGGCAAGAATCATTTTAGGATTAGTTACTACTGCTCTGGCAACTGCTACACGCTGTTGCTGTCCACCGGAGAGCTGTTGAGGAAAATGTTTGGCTCTGTGAGCAATTTTCATTTTATCCAGAATATGATTCACTTTCTTTTTTCTGTCGGAAGCACTCATCTTCAGATAGAGAAGTGGCAATTCTACATTCTCGTAAACAGTAAGTTCATCAATCAGGTTGAAACTCTGAAAAATAAAACCAATGTTGGATTTTCTGAGATTTGTCCTCATTCTTTCAGTGTGTTTGGAGACTTCAATCTTATCAAAATGAAGTTCACCTTTGGAAGGGTTGTCCAATAGCCCAATGAGGTTCAGCAGGGTTGATTTTCCGCAACCGGACGGACCCATTATGGCAACAAATTCCCCTTTGGAAATTTCCAAATTTACGCTATTAAGTGCAGTAGTCTCAACCTCATCTGTACGATAAATTTTGCTCAAATCTACTGTTCTGATCATTTTTCTGCTCCTTTTTATTTAAGTATAAGTTTTTCAGCTTTGCCAAAGTTTTCATAACTGGAGATGATTACTTTGTCTCCTTCCTTCAAACCATCCAGAACTTCGAAATAGGCCGGATTCATTCGACCGAGTCTGATATCCCGTTTTTCGGCAAATTTTCCGGAAGGATCAGTGACAAAGACATAGCGTCCGCCTGTACTTTGAAAAAATCCTCCCCGCGGAATTAACAGAGTCATTTTCGACTCTCCCAGCTCTAGCTTTATTCTGAGAGTTTGTCCCGTCTTCAATCCATCCGGATGACCACCCTGAAAAATAAGGTCTACAGTGAAAGTACCGTTTCTTACTTCCGGGTATATTTTCTTGATTTCCATAGTCAGTGTTTTCCCCTGATAATCAAGGTGACCGATTAATCCGGGATGTATTCTGCTGATGTAGTGCTCATCAATTGCCATTCTTATTTTATATTCATCCAGAACATGAATCTGACCGAGGCGTTCGCCCTGTACTTTTGCTTCTCCGATTTCAGCATTCACGGAGGCTAGCAGACCCCGTACAGGAGCTTTTACCTGGAGATTTTCCAGTCTTTCTCTAACCAACTCCAGACTCTCCTGCATACGCTGAATGGAAGCTTCCAGTTGAGTAACCTGAACAGCACGAAACAGAGAATCTTGCTTCTGATTTTCGATTACGATATCTTTGGAATTAATTAAAAAATCGAAGTATTCTTTGGAGTCCTGATATTCTTTCTGCGAGATATATTCTTTGGAAAACAGTTCTGAATTGTTTTCCATTTCTCTTCGCTGGAGATTTATCTTGTAATCCAGTTCTATCAGCTGCCGGCGCAAATTGAGTTTGTTTTGCTCCATTGACAGACGGGTATTACGGAGATTGTTCATCTGATCTGCAATGGCTGCTTCTCTGTTCATGATTTCCAGATGCAGGTTCGTATTGCTTAGAGTCATGATAACGTCACCTTTCTCCACAACTGCGCCTTCATCTTTTCTTATCTGTTCTACTCTACCACCCTCCTGAGCATCAAGGTAGATAGTTCTGATTGGTTCTACAATTCCGTTAACTGTTATGTAATCCTGAAAATAGTCATAAACAATTTCACCAAAAGTCAGGCGATCTTTTGTAACTTTAAATTTTGCAGCATGATCGGCAAAGAATAGCAGATAAAGAATTAAACTCGAAAAAACTGCTCCGACTAAAATCCAGAGGATTTTTTTAACATTCCATTTCTTTTTTTCAATTATTCTATCCATTTTCACTCCTTCCCGTTTGTAATTGCAATCGTCGTGCCATAGTCACATCTTATTGTGATATAGAGTGATAAGGATTTTCTTTTCAAGATTAGTGTACGATATTGAACAACTCAGTGTTCTCTGGCGAACAGTTGGAGTAATTTTTTATTTTCGGGTTGTGAATAAAAACAAGGATCAGCTTTCTGTGAGTAATGAAAAAATTACAGGGGGTACGGCAGGAAGCTTTGAGCGGAGGAAAACCATAACTATTGAAAAATCTAATCTGTCTTTCTACTCCTGGCTCTTCAAATTATAGTAATTCTAATTCTATTTATTTCAGGTATAATTTATTCAGGTAACTCGCATTTGAATTCAGACATCATAAAAAAAGGCTTCCCGAAGGAAGCCGTTTATTTAGAAGTTAATCTTCTCGATAAATCCATCAGGGTGGATTAAGTCAACCGAACTGTCATGCATCTGAGCGAATACAGAAGAAGTATCATCATTTTCCATGCTCCAGGTTTTATTCTCAGGACTATAAACCAGGGCTAAAGTTTCACCGGCATTTTCCCCATCAATTTTGACTATGTCAAATCTGTTCTGAGAAGCAGTAATCTGATATGTTCCTTTCTCAGATTCAACATAGCGGATTTCGGTCTCACCTTCCTGCATAGCTATGGGGTTAGTTCCTGTCCAGAACTCCAGAGTGTTAAAAACTACTGCATCCAGAAAACTGGCAATACTGTAAACAGGAATAATACAAAATGCCCAGAATACGACCGTTTGCAAAACTCCGTCACCCATTTCACCGTTGAACTGATAGACTTTTCGTGTAAGACTGAAATTACCATAACATCCGGCTAATAACATCAAGACTACAAGTTGAATTACCAAAAACTTTTTCATAACTCCTCCATTTTTTTTAATGTTTAAAAAATATATCAATTTATTGTTTTCCCTAATACTTTCCATTTATAAAATTACTCAGTTGTTTTTGAAATAGAATTTTCATCTGGTTCTGGAGAATCTTTAGAAGAAGTCTTTTTCCCTGAAGACATCCAGTCAGTTGCTTTTCTTTTCAATTCACGGAATTTGTCAGAGATTGAGTTAAGCCGCCCTTCCCATTCAGTATTAATAGGCTGATTTTCAATAACTACATGAAATTTACTCATAATCATTATCAAAAACAATGGTTTGAGAATCGCACTTCTGATGTTGGCTGCAAAAAGAACAGCAATCACAATTGCCCAAAATCCAGTGTTCCCACCGGTAACATAGACAACTCCAAAAGCAGGGATTAACATTATCATCCACAAAACTACAGTTAACGCTTTGTCCAGGATCACAATCCACAGAGCTGATTTGAGAATTTCTTTGGAATTCTGGCAATAATAGATAAGACCTTCAACACCACCTTTCCAGGGATTTTTTTCCTCTTTTGCCAGGATATAAGAGAAGATTGTTTCATCAATGTATGTAGCAGAACTAAAAAGAATTGCTTTCACCACCGACATCATTTTCTCCAACCCTGGAATAGGTATAATGCCGGTAATCCAGTCCAAGGTTCTGTTAAAAGATTTGACAATACCGTCTATAAGAACATCCATACCAAACAACACATTTACCTGAGTAAAACGGTCTTTGACAACTCTTTTTCCATAAGCAAACATGTTTTCGTTTGTATTCTGAATCTTTCCATGAGTAATCAGTTCTGTTAACACTGCAATGTGTCCACATTTCAGCATATAAAGAGCATAACGAACAATCATGTACCAAATGTAACCATAGGCAGAACAGCCTACACCAATCCAGATAAAACCAGCAATTCCGTGTACTTTTGCACTGAGTAATGATGCTCCACCGAAGGTGATAACTCCCCAAATAATTGTAACAATAGTAATACCTACCAAAATTCCTAAACGTGCCAACGCATATGGCAGCGTCTTCATCATTAGTCCCAAAGCTGTCCCGAAAGAAGCGTTTCTAATAGAAACCGGATAATCATGACGTACAGAATTGTTGTTGATTTCTTGCATAAATTTACCCCTTTTTTATTAATTTTAATATTCCTTAATTGATAAAGCAGTTTCCGTGTCAAGTTTGAATTGAACGATAGATATTTCCTGCGTTTCCAGTTCCTTTAGGTGATTAAAGTACAATCATTTGTTAAACTCTGCAGGGTTCTCATTTTGTTTCGCATAACACGGCAGTTAAGACTTCCGGCTATTACAATTTAACCCCTTCGGGATTTGGTTGTTTTTTTCATACAATACGATTTTCTTATAATCATTCCGAATAGCTAAATAATGACAACTAATCAAAATATTAATTTAACATTGCGACTATGAATTTGCTATTTGCCACTGACTTTTAGTTGAACATTGTTGAGTGTTGTGTCGTCTATAGAAAGGCATGACATAATAGAGAGATAAGGAGTTATCTATGAATAAGTTAACTAAATTTTTAGCCTTTACCCCCCCCGAAATTTTATAAACCTTTGCGCATCAATAAGATACAATAATGCAAATCTCTCAGAAATAATAATTGGTAAAAGTGGTCTACTTACTTCCGGTGAAAACAGGTTCACCTGAGCGTCGTCTGTCTTGCCTATCGGGCAGGACAGACGGTAATACGGTTCAAAGTGTTGATAAAACAAAACAGGAGGAACAATGCGAAAAGCCTGTATTATGCTTTTCCTGCTTGGCTTTATCTGCCAGGCGCTAGCCTTTAACAATTTTCTGGAACAGAATAGGGTTGAGCTTACTCCGGAGCAGAAGGAGGAGTACTACCGAAGCCTTGAAGATGGGCGTAATAACGATTTCAATCCCCTTGGTATAGGCTATTACTGGGTATATCATTGCGAGAGCTGGCCAGACACTTGGTATTACAGACCTAGAATAATTAAATCACAATTAGTCAATGATTCTCTCTTCTTTATGAAAAGCTATAGGCATAATAACGGAGGTATAATAGTTGATGCAGGATATTGGAGTAAGAATGTTGATGATACTACTATAATCTGGGATAGCTTACACACTATCATGGAGCCGTTTGAAGCTGATTTCATTTTGGATGAAGACTTCAATGTAACAGCAACTAATTACGAAGACGCTATTGATGTTTACCACTCAATGTATGTTTCCGGTGCTACAACTCCGTTTAAATGTTTGTTAATAGAGCAAGGATTTATTGAAGTTTGGGGTATTCTCACCGAGTACAAATATCTTGCTTATAATCATCCGGAAGTGATTGATCTCTATCATACATTACTTTGGGCAAGGGGATTCGGTGCATTAAGCATGATTAATGAGTGGGGAGGGTTTTCCCTGCAAGGCTGCGTTATAGACGGCGTAGTTTACGGTGATACAACTGTAACTGCCGTAGAGGAAATCACTCTGCCCGAGATTCCGCAAATAAAAATCAGCAGCAGCCCGAATCCGTTTCGCACCAATACATTAATCAGCTATGAACTCCCAACCAAAGCAGATGATGCCGAAATCCAGATTTACAACACCAAAGGGCAGCTGATCAGAAAAGAGAGACTTTCCGGAAAGGGAGTCTTCGATTGGGATGCCAGAGATTCCTTTCACAATCAGGTATCATCCGGAATATATCTGATCAGAATAAAAACCGACAAACAACAAGCTGTTAGAAAAGCAATTTTTATCAAATAGGAGGAAATTTTTATTATAGATTACGAAACCATTAATTGATAACCACAAGAGATTCAGGACAAAAAGATTATTTCCACTCTTCCAAAATCCATCTAATTTATAAAATGCAGTATTTTCTTCTGTTAAGATAATTTTTTTGTCTCCAGGTTCGGAAGTTTTTTATTTCTGATAGTTTAAAGTCTGTATAAATTGGAGATTCTGCGCAAAAACAAAGGAGGTTTTATGCAATACAATTTTGATAAAATTATCAAAAGAACGGGCACCAAAAGCTACAAGTGGGATGATAATTTTGAAAAATTTGGTCATAATGATTTAATCCCCATGTGGGTGGCTGATATGGATTTCGAAGCACCTCCGGAAGTAGTCAAAGCGCTCAGAAAAAGAGTTAGCCACGGGGCATACGGATACACTAAACGACCTGAGACTTATTACAAAGTATTCATAGACTGGATCAAAAAAAAGCACGACTGGCAAATAGAACGCGACTGGATTATAGATGCTCCCGGAATAGTTCCTGCTATCAGTTTTGCCATAAATACTTTTACTTCACCTTCTGATAATATTCTGGAATTTTCTCCCGTTTACGATCCTTTTTTCAACACTGTGGTTTTCAACCAGAGAAACCTGATATTGAGCGAACTAAAACTAGTTAACGGAAGATATTTCATTGATTTTGCAGATTTTGAAAACAAAGCTGCCAGAGGAATAAAAATGGTCATTCTGTGCAGTCCTCACAACCCTCTGGCAAGAGTATGGTCTCCAGAAGAGCTAAAAAAAATTGGCGATATCTGCTGCAAATATAACATTCTAATTGTTTCAGATGAAGTACACTCAGACCTGATCTTCAGCGATAAAACTCATCATCCCATTGCGTCAATATCTGAAGAAATTGCAGACCGAACCATTACTTTGAACGCTCCCAGTAAAACATTTAATCTTGCAGGTCTTCTCACTGCTGCTGTAATTATTTCCAACAACGACTTACGAAGTAAGTATGCCAGAACACTGGAGAGTCACGGATTCACAACCGGCAATTTATTTGGAATAGAAGCTTTTGAAAATGCCTATAAATTTGGTGAAGAATGGTTAAATGAACTGTTGATTTATTTGGAAGACAATTATACATACCTGAAGGATGTGCTTAAGTCAGAAACCCCTCTGATAAAACCCACTGAAACTGACGGCACTTATCTTGTTTGGTTAGACTGCCGGGATCTAAACCTTCCGCAATCTGAATTGAACGAGTTTTTTATCTATCAAGCTATGTTGGGACTGAATTCAGGCACACAATACGGAAAAAATGGAGAAGGGTTTATGCGGATGAATATTGCCTGTCCCCGCAAAATTTTGGAAAAAGCCATTGATCAGTTAGTTTTAGCATATAAAAATAGAGGTTTTTGATCTTGTCACGAAACCTTTAGGGGGTTAAATTTTTCATTCAACTTTCCGATTATTCTCGTCCTGAAACCCCTGTTTCGGAATGAAAAGTAATGACGCTACCAAACAGGGGTTTGGTAACGAGATGGAATTATGTTACCAAACAGGTGCTTGGTAACGAGAGGAAAAACTGTATCAAAATAAAATGCCGTTGACATGTTAGAATTCGCAGCTGTTCTCGTCCCTAATCCCCTGATTGGGGACGACGATAGAAATGACTACAAAAAACAGGGCTAAGACGTTACCCAACAGAGGTTTGGTAACGAGGAAAGTAGTGAAAAACATAAACATTGATCTCATCCCGAAATCCCTGTTTCGGGATGAAAAGAAATGACGTTACCAAACAGGGGTTTGGTAACGAGGAAGGATAGGTTTGGTAACGAGAACAAGTAGTAAAAATTTCTCATTCAACTTTCCGATTATTCTCGTCCCGAAACCCCTGTTTCGGGATGAAAAGTAATGAAGTTACCAAACAAGAGTTTGGTAACGAGATGGAAAACTGGATGAAAATTGGCGACGAGAATAGGCAACAAGAATACTAAGATAATAAGAAAGGAAGTAATCTACTTATATGAGGAAATATGCGTAGTCGTTATCGATTTTTTGAAGACGAGAATGCCTTATATTTCATAACCTTGAGCATTGTTGGATTCATTCCGATTTTTACGAATAAAAGTTATTATGATATTTTGATCAGTAACATGGAATTTTACAGAAAGAGAGACGGATTAAATATTTTTTATTATGTCATCATGGATAACCATCTACATCTGATTGCACAAAGCAGAAATCTTTCTGACTCTATCAGAGACTACAAAAAATACACGGCAAAGCAGATACTGGAAGCCTTACATTTTGATAAAAGGACATGGATAACGGAGTTATTAAAACAACTGAAACCTGAAAGTAAAACAAAATCTTCACATCAAGTGTGGCAAGAAGGAAATCATCCCCAAAGGATATCTTCTGATAGAATGCTAAATCAGAAAATTGAGTATATCCATCAGAATCCGGTAAAGCGCGGATTTGTTATTGACGAAACGGCATGGTATTATTCCAGTGCTAGAAATATAAACCATCTTCAAGCTCCACTTCAAGTGGACAGACTGGATGATTTTTTTCAATCAATTGAATGAAATATTTAGATGTTACCAAACAGGGGTTTGGTAACGAGAGGAAAAAACAAGAGCTTGGTAACGGGAATAAAATGCCGTTGACATATTAGAATTCGCAGCTGTTCTCGTCCCTAATCCCCTGATTGGGGACGATGATAGAAAAAACTGCAGAAAACAGGGCTAAGACGTTACCAAACAGGGGTTTGGTAACGAGGAAGGATAGGTTTGGTAACGAGGAAGGATAGGTTTGGTAACGAGGAAGGATAGGTTTGGTAACGAGAACAAGTAGTAAAAATTTCTCATTCAACTTTCCGATTATTCTCGTCCCGAAACCCCTGTTTCGGGATGAAAAGGAATGACGTTACCAAACAGGGGTTTGGTAACGAGGAAGGAAATGAGGTTACCAAACAAGAGTTTGGTAACAAGAGGGAATGATAAGGTTTGGTAATGAAAATAGAATTTAGTTACAAGCAGCAAAGAGACATAAAAACACATCTGGAGGTGTTATGGAATTGAAAAAAACCAGAACAATCATACTGGACAAAGGTAATGTTGAGGAAAAAAGAGAGGAAATTCGCTCTTATTTCCACAAGACTTACGATATTGACGAAATGCTCTACAAAACACTACGGGCTGATTCCACCTTTTACTTGCGAGCCGATCCGTTGCGTCATCCGCTGGTGTTCTACCTGGGACACACTGCAACTTTCTACATCAATAAGCTGATTCTGGCAAAAGCTCTCACTACCAGAATCAATCCGCAGTTTGAATCTATGTTTGCCATCGGGGTTGATGAAATGTCGTGGGATGATCTCAATGAAGCTCATTACAACTGGCCGACAATAGAAGAAGTAAGACAATACCGCAATAAAGTGCGGGAAGTTGTTGATAATCTAATTTCAACCCTACCACTTACATTTCCTATCAACTGGGATAACCCTTTCTGGGTGATTATGATGGGAATTGAACATGAACGTATTCATCTCGAAACCTCATCCGTTCTGATCAGACAACTGCCTATTGAGGAAGTAAAGGAAATTGATTTCTGGGACATTTGCATGAATACCGGACCTGCTCCAGAAAACATTCTGCTTGATGTAGAAGGAGGAAAAGTTGCTTTAGGCAAATCATTTGATCATCCTCTCTACGGCTGGGATAATGAGTATGGATATACCGAAACTACCTTAAAACCATTTAAAGCAGCTAAATATCTGGTTTCTAATCAGGAGTTTTTACAATTTGTGGAAGAAAACGGATATCATGAGAAGAAATGCTGGACTGAAGAAGGCTGGAGCTGGGTCAACTATCAGAAGTCTGAATTCCCGAGGTTCTGGCTGAAAAAAGACGGAAAATTCTACCTGAGAACAATGGCAAAAATTATTGAAATGCCCTGGAACTGGCCGGTAGAAATTAACTATCTCGAAGCTAAAGCGTTCTGCAACTGGAAAAGCGTTAAAACTGGCAAAAACCTGCGGCTGCCGACTGAAGAAGAATGGAATCATCTCCGCAATCTGGCAAAAGTAGAAGATCAACCTTATTGGGAGAAAGCTCCCGGGAATATCAACCTTGAACATTATTGCTCACCCTGTCCTGTAGATGAATTCCGTTTCGCCGACTTTTATGATGTAGTTGGAAATGTCTGGCAGTGGACTGAATCTCCCATTTACGGTTTCAAAGGGTTCAAAGTACACCCCTGTTATGATGATTTTTCCACTCCGACCTTTGATGGACGACACAATCTGATAAAAGGTGGTTCCTGGATTTCCACCGGTAACGAAGCTACACTTGATTCGCGTTATGCTTTCAGAAGACATTTCTATCAGCATGCCGGATTTCGTTATGTAGAATCCGATAATCCTGTAATTCTGCACGATGACCATTATGAAGACGATCCGGAAGTTGCAGTTGAATGCGAAAGATTATACGGAGAAATCAAGCCGGAAAAAGGCTATTATCCGGTGGAAATTGCCGGATTCTGCGCAAACTTGACCAAGAACAAAGCAAGAATGCTGCATCTCGGTTGTTCAGCCGGTCGAACTAGTTTTGAATTAGCCAGATATTTTAACTTCGTTAATGGATTGGATTTCTCAGCCCGATTTATCAAGAATGCAATCAGGATGCAGGAAAAGGGAAATATTCACTACATGCTGAAAGACGAAGGAGAACTGGTCACTTTCCATGAAAGATTCCTCTCAGATTTCGGATTGGAAGAAACTACCGCCAAAGTAGAATTTTTCCAGACTGATCCGGCTAACATGAAAGAGTTTTTCAAAGACTACGATCTGATACTGGCTGATGACATAATCGACCGCATATATAATCCCCGCAGATTTCTGGAAAGTATTCACCAAAGGTTGAATGATGATGGAATTCTGGTAATTACTTCCTCTTATGATTGGGATGAAAATAAAACCGCCAAAGAAAACTGGCTGGGCGGATACAAAGAGGCCGGCGACAATGTATCTTCAGCAGACGGTTTGGAGAGACTGCTTTCAACAAAATTTGAAAAAATGCCTTATAAGCAGGTGATGAAATCGATCATTAAAGTATCTTCATATAAAGATATAATCAAACACTTACAAGTTACAGTCTGGAAGAAAAAGTAACCATTACTGCCGGATGGTAGCACCAGCTGCCTGTCCGGCTTTTTACTAATCTACCAGTTTTCGGGGGATATTTATCGGAATTCTGGAGAGAATTTCATAGTTGATCTGCTGACTGATTTCACTGAAAGAATCAACTGATATCTCCAATTCTCCCTGTCTGCCAACAATCACCACTTCATCAAGCACTTCCACATTTTCCAGAAAACTCACATCCACAATTATCATATTCATGTTCACTAGTCCAATAACACCACATCGTGTCCCCCGAATGAGAACTCTGCCATTATTACTTAATGAACGACTATAACCACTACAGTAACCAACCGGAACCACAGCTATTTTTTTATCAGACTGAGCCAGATAAGTGATACCGTAGCTGATAAACTCACCGGTTTTTATCCTTTTCAGACTCATAATATATGACTTCCAGCAAATTACGCGTTTCAACGGGTCAATCTCATCAATTTTGTTACGCATAAAGCGAAGGTGGGTTTCTCTGCTTGACCAGAAGCCATACTGCATTATCCCAATTCTCACCATATTGAATCTGGCCTCAGGATAACAAACCGTTGCCGCAGAACAAGCAAGATGATAATATTCGGCATTGATACCGTTTTTTGAGAATCTCCTTACCAGTTGTTTGAATTTCTTTATCTGATTTTTTACCCGTACATGATTAGCAATACTTTCCGGACCTGCCAGATGGGAACAAATACCTTTTATCAGAAGATGTTCTTTATTGTCATTTATTGTTTTTATTACGGTTTTCACCAAATCTGACTCAAAGCCGGTTCTATTAAGACCTGTTTCTAACTCAACATGGATTCTGGCAGGAACTCCCAGATCCTTCGCAGATTGAATTGCCTGTTGTAGTCTTTCCTGATTGAAAACAAAGAATTCGATGTTTTTGGCAACCGCATCACGTATGTTCTCCGGATCAATCCAGCCCATGATCATTACATCGGTCTTTTCACTGACAATATTGTGAACTCTGATCGCCTCTGAATAACTGAAAACTGCAAAATGATCTATTCCATTCTGTTCTGCAACCGGCACAAAATATTCCAACCCATGTCCGTAGGCATTTGCCTTTACCACTGAAGAAAACCTCACGTTTGGTCCGATTATACTTTTGATGTAATTGATGTTGTTCTTTATTGCACTTTGACTAATTAGTATTTCATTAGATGATTTCAAAATTACTCCTTGTCTGCTTCTAATTAGTGTAATGTCATGTCTGAAAAGACGCATAATTTTACACACTTTTGCGAATAATTTATAGTCTTAACTATTATTAAAGGCTGTTCGATAGTTGACACGACACTAGTGATTGATTTGTTTATAAATTTGAAAAAGAAAATCTACTCCAGTTTCAATTATTGCATCTGGGAAATCGTATTCCGGGCTGTGGAGTTGGGGTTGATTCAAACCAGCGCCTATTCCGAAAAATGCGCCATTGTACAGGTTAGTAAAATAGGAGAAATCTTCCGACCAACGAAACGGTTTTTCGAGATGCTTTACGGGAAGACTGAGTGTTTTAGCTGTTTTCTCCAAAATTCTGACACAAGCTTCTTCATTGACAATAGCCGGAAATATCTCACGGTATTCAATGCTGTACTTCAGATTCTCTTCACCCGTGATTGTCTGAATAATTTTTTCTGATTCTTCCACAAGAATATCCATATCGGAATTTTTGTAGGCTCTGAGAGTTGCCATGATCTCTGCATAACCGGGAGAAGTTCCGAAAGCAATTTCTCCCAATCGAAGGTGGATTATCGTCAGAGCAATAAAATCACTGAATTTCTCCTTTGAAGCCTGAAGCTGGTAAAATTGATGGATGAACTTTTCTATGGCAAACACCGGATTGATTCCATTTTCCGGTTCTCCGGCGTGAGATGTTTTTCCAAACAATTTAACAATCATCCCTCTTGAAGCTGAAGCGAAATTTTCTCTCCTAAGCAAGATTTCATTGAGAGGATAGCCGGGGATATTGTGAAATCCAAAAATTTTATCCGGTTTGAGAGCTAAAAAATCAGGATGTTTAGTAATAGCTTCAGCCCCTTCACCGATCTCCTCGGCAGGTTGAAAGAGCAAGATGACTTTGCCTTTTTTTGGTAAATCTGAAAAAATCTTTTCTGCCAGTCCGCACAGAATTGCCGAATGCCCATCATGACCGCAAAGATGAGCAACTCCTTCATTCTCAGAACTATAACTTTTGTTTTTATCCTCTGTAATTGGCAAAGCATCCATGTCCGCACGGAAAAGAGTAGTTTCTCCGGGGTAAGCGCTCTCCCAGACGAAAAGCAAACCAGTGTCTATTTTCAGATACGAAGTTGGCTTCAGCTTGATGATTCGGTTGAAGATTGAATCCGAAGTTATATGTTCCTGATGGGATAATTCTGCTTTACTATGCAGAAAGTGTCTGAATTCAATCAAATCTTTGATAGTTTTGTCAGGCATATTTTCCTCGAGTTTATTATGTCTCCGATTACTTAGTTAGATTTTCGTAATCTGCAATCAGCAGGCAAATCATTCGATTATAAATCTGATTGGCTATTATATAGCAAGACAATATATTGATGATTCAAAACAGAATATGATGGATATGTTGTCAAAGAGATTTTGAATTTACTGACTCGGGATCTAAGCAAATTGAGCCCTTCCCCAATATATTTTGCAATATGCGGAGTAGAATTTCCATCTTAATCAAAATCACGAGAGTTGTTGAAATCACCTTAATTGAAGATTATTTTGCTTCTACCCTTTTTTTATTTTCTTTAAAGTTCTCTGAGCTTTTCCTCTTATCTCTCTAATACCAGCTGCATCTCCTTTATTTCCAATAAATTTCATTGCTGTATAATCTACTATCCACTTATCGGAATCAGTTCCGTTAGCATAGTACTCCAGTTTAGATATAACATCATTATTTATTTCAGCAAAGAATACTAAAGATGCTGCTGCAGTAACCTCAACTGAGGCATCTCCGCAATGCAAGTTCTCATAAAGGGCTTTGACGATTAGTTGTTTATATTCTTTAAAAAAAGTGCTATCAGAATCTGAACAAAAGTAAGACGAATCATATTTGAAGAATTCAACATTTTCTTGTGAAAGACCTCCTTCCGGATGATAATACCAGCTTCTTACATTCTCCATAGCTTCAACTTTGGTAAAGGGGGCACCATATTTGATAAATATATAGTATAGTTCTACTTGCAGAGGATCTCCATTAAAGAAATGTTGAGCACCTTCAAGTTCCATTTCCTCAAAATCAATCAATATTCCTTGTTTAACTAATGAATAGAATCTGTTTAAGGATTCTCTTTTGGTTCTCAAATTTCTGTTATCTTCTGTTTATTTAGAAAACAAATAAGCAGAAATAAGAATAATGAAGAACAAATTAATAAAATGCTTCATAATGTCCTCCTAACTTATTGAAGACAATGTTTTAAGGACAATTTAGCTTTTCCTCTTTCTCACCATGTTCAGAGCTCTTTTAGCTGTCATTTTTATCTCGCCTATAGCAGCACCATCACTTTTATTTGATAAAAATTTGCTGCCAGTATATCTCAAATCCCATTTTTCGTAATCAGTTCCGTTAGCATAATACTCCAGTTTAGATACAACATCATTATTTATTTCAGCAAAGAATACTAAAGATGCTGCTGCAGTAACCTCAACTGAAGCATCTCCGCAATGCAAGTTTTCATAAAGGGCTTTGACGATTAGTTGTTTATATTCTTTAAAAAAAGTGCTATCAGATTCTGCAACATAATATCTACCTTGTTCTTTCATTGATTTTACAACATCAGGATGTCTTCCACCTTCAGGGAAATGGTACCATATTCTTACATTCTCCATAGCTTCAACTTTGGTAAAGGGGGCACCATATTTGATAAATAAATAATACACCTCAATTTGTCTTACATCTCCATCAAAACCCTTAACAATGGCTTCAAGACCCATTTCTTCGAAATCAAGAGCTATCCCTTTTTCAATTAGAGCATAAAATTCTTCTAACGCTGAACATTTCAGCCTTTCATCCCGTTCTGAAGCTGGTGACTCAGAAAATAGAAAACAAAAGACTAAGACAATTACAAACAAATAAATAAAGCGCTTCATCATATCCTCCTAACTTATTGAAGACAATGTTTTAAGGACAATTTAGCTTTCCCTCTTTCTCACCATGTTCAGAGCTCTTTTAGCTGTCATTTTTATCTCGCCTATAGCAGCACCATCACTTTTATTTGATAAAAATTTGCTGCCAGTATATCTCAAATCCCATTTTTCGTAATCAGTTCCGTTAGCATAATACTCCAGTTTAGATACAACATCATTATTTATTTCAGCAAAGAATACTAAAGATGCTGCTGCAGTAACCTCAACTGAAGCATCTCCGCAATGCAAGTTTTCATAAAGGGCTTTGACGATTAGTTGTTTATATTCTTTAAAAAAAGTGCTATCAGATTCTGCAACATAATATCTACCTTGTTCTTTCATTGATTTTACAACATCAGGATGTCTTCCACCTTCAGGGAAATGGTACCATATTCTTACATTCTCCATAGCTTCAACTTTGGTAAAGGGGGCACCATATTTGATAAATAAATAATACACCTCAATTTGTCTTACATCTCCATCAAAACCCTTAACAATGGCTTCAAGACCCATTTCTTCGAAATCAAGAGCTATCCCTTTTTCAATTAGAGCATAAAATTCTTCTAACGCTGAACATTTCAGCCTTTCATCCCGTTCTGAAGCTGGTGACTCAGAAAACAGAAAACAAAAGACTAAGACAATTACAAACAAATAAATAAAACGCTTCATAATACCCCACTTTCTTTAACAGTTTCGATTCCGACTACTGCCGGAATTACGAAGTTTTACAAATTAAGGAATTATTAATTCAGTTTCATCACTTCCGAAATTGTGTAAAGTGATCCTGTAACAATTATCATTTGATTATCAATTATTTCCTCTTTTGCTTTTTGCAGCGCCAGAGTCAAAGAGTCGGCAGTTTCATAAGGAACAGTAGTTTTCTGAATCACAGCAGTCTGTTCGTCGATATCGGCTGCCCTGCTTGACTCATTCTTAGAAATGATGATTTTGTCGGCAACTGTACAGATTTCTTCGATCATTTTATCTAATTTTTTGTCTCTGAGTATGGCAACAATGAATAATTTCTTTTTATCAGGGAAAATAGTCTCCAGATTGTGAACTAAAACAGATACTCCTTCTTCGTTATGAGCTCCATCAATTATCACCAGGGGCTCCCGCGAAAGAATCTGCATTCTTCCTTTCCAGTTTGTTTTCATCAAAGCTGAAGCAATTTTAGTAAAATCAATAGCTCGCTCTCTCTTCTTCAGATAGAGACAAAAAGCTGTAATTGCCATTGCCGCATTGTCTGCCTGATGTTTGCCAAGAAGATTCAGAATAATCTCCTGGTCAGTAATGTTGAGAAACGGAAATGAATAGATAAATTCAGTTCCATGTTCATTCACTCTGACATTTTTGACAAAAAAATCCTTACCTAATTCGAAAAATCTACATTCTTTCTCGGCAGCGACTTCTCTGATTACCTGTTTACAGGATTCTTTCATTCTACCGATGATTACCGGTTGCTTGTGCTTTATAATTCCGGCTTTTTCGAAAGCAATTTTTTCCTCAGAATCTCCCAGACTCTTGGGGTGATCGTAGGAAATTGTCGTAATTACGCTTACATCGGCATTGAATGGATTAGTGCCATCTAACCTTCCGCCCAGCCCAACTTCAAAAACTGCCGTATCAACTTCATTTTTAGCAAAAGCGGAAAAAGCCAGAGCAGTGGTAATTTCAAAGAAAGATGCTTCATTTTCATCAAATGTAGCTTCTAATTCTTGATAAAGCGGGAAGAGCTTATCATATGTGATTTCTTTGCCATTAACTCTGATTCTCTCCAGATAATCAATCAAATGCGGAGAGGTGTTTAAGCCGGTAGTAAATCCATATTCCATTGCCATAGCCTCACACATTGCCGAAGTAGAACCTTTGCCGTTTGTTCCTGCAACATGAATCCCTCGCAGAGTGAGATTGGGATTTCCCATTTTTGCCAGAATGTTGTGCATACGTTCCAGCCCTAATTTCACATTGCCGGAATATCTTTGATAGATATGTTCAAGGAAAGCTTTATATTCCATAATTAACCTCTTTTTTCTTTCAAATTTTAAACAGATGGTTTTTCTGTAAATTGTATTTTTCAAGTTTATGCAAATAAATGCAACCCTTTGATAATTAGTCAATTAGAGCAGCAAGAAAAGGCATTTATTAACTAGATCAAAATTTTAGATTATTATAATCCCAGCTCCGTGTCGTACTTGCTCATACTTTCAATAGCAATTTGTAAAAAATCGTTCAAAGCAATACCGAAATTCTCGCAACTTCTTATCTGTTCTCTATCTGCTCCGGCAGCAAAGCTTTTTGTTTTAAATTTTTTCAATAGTGATTTCAGAGACAGCGCGCGAATCTTTTTCTCAGGATTCATGAGCGCTGAGGCTATTACCAGACCAGAAAGCGGGTCCGAAGCCCAGAGACATTTGTCCAGGTCTGTCATTATCTGATGATTACCGGTGTGGGATAATATCGCATTTTTCATCTCAGCAGTAATGTCAGCATCCTTCAGTATATCCATCGCAATAAAGCCGTGTTTTTCAGGTTCATCTTTGGTGTATTCAAAATCAATATCGTGTAAAAGTCCGGTAATAAAACATACTTCAGAATCCAGCAACGTGATTTTTGATAATCCTTCCATAATAGCTCCAACAGCAATACAGTGTTTGATCAAATTATCATTCTTCAAATGACTTTTTAATAATTCCATTGCTTCATTTCTTGTAATCATCATCTTCTCCTAATTTTTATAGAAACCTCAGAGTGAATATAGTTTTCCCTGGTTCAGAACTAACCGTAATAGTTCCACCGTGTGCCCTCATAATTTCTCTGGAAAGACTCAATCCAATCCCATTTCCTTCCTTTCTGGTTGTAAAAAAAGGAATAAAAATTTTATCTAATGCTTCAGGAATTATACCTTCCCCGTTATCGGCAACAGAAATAAATGGATGGCTGTAGTTATCGGCATAAGCAGATAAAATTATGGTTTTGTTTTCTTTTCCTTCAAGGGCATGAATAGCGTTTTTTATTAAATTTATCAGTACCTGTTCAATTAATTGTTCATCAACTGCAACTTCAAGTCCTGATGGTTTTATGGTTAACTCAAGAGCAATATTTTGCTTTCTGATTTCTGCTCCCATGAGATTACAAATATTCTTGAAAATATTGTTCACAGTTACAATTTTAATAACCGGACGAGGAATTTTTGTTAAGCTCCGATAAGACTCTACAAACTTTATTAAACCTGAGCTTCTTCTGTTGATTGTCATAATAGAATTTCTTATGTCATCCAGAGTTTCTGTTGAAACTTCATTCCCTTCGATTTCTTCAGTAACTTGTTTCAGTATTTCATTCAAAGTTTCAGAAAGAGAAGCTATAGGAGTTATGGAATTCATTATCTCATGAGTAAGAACACTAATTAATTTCTGCCAGGCAAGCATTTCCTGTTCTTCCAGTTCAGACTGTATATTTTGCAGTGAAATCAGTGTAACTCTTTCGGAATAAAGAAGAAAAGACTTTGCGTATACAATCAGTTGCATGAGAT
>JAQVBK010000223.1 GCA_028690365.1 Candidatus Cloacimonadota bacterium | reverse complement strand
TTGAAAGCTGCAGAAAAATTTATCGAAAGCATTCCTAGTGATACTGAGGAAAGTGAATTGAATTTATGCAAAGGTATTCTATTCTTTTATAAAAAAGATTTCAGTACAGCAATTAATTTTCTGGAGAAAAGTAATGACACTGCTTACAATTATCTAAAATTCATTTTAATCGGAAACTGCATGTTAGAAATAAACTCCACTAACCACAGATTTAGTGAAAAAGCTATCTTTCAACAGTTCCAGAATGCAATGGATAACTGTAATTCCCAAAGCACAAAAGAAGTAATCAAAATACATATAAAATTTGCACGTTATGGAGGAATTAATAATGCGTAACTATCTTTTATTATTTTTGTTATTGACTCTTACTGTTGTCGGATGTTCAAATAACAAATCACTCGCTTCAAACTTAAAAAACAGAAAGCAGTATCTGCACTATGTGCATGATTCAAACATCAACAACGAAAAAAACAGAATTGCTGTCACACTTGATTCTGTAAGGATTCACAATTCCGCCATGACAGATTCGACAAAAGTTCAAAAAACTAATGGTTATGTAATACCTTTACTATTAATAAATTTCTGGGATTATTCCTATGAGTGCGATTTAGGTAAAGATGTAGTTGCTGAAAACCTTGAAGATTTTTTTACGGAATCATTTGTTAATGAGTCAAAAAGATCCGGAGATTTCCTGATAAACCCTAGCGATTCATTGCTCAGCGAGTGTGAAGCCGAATACAATCTGAGGATCACGGTTGATTCTTTATCAGTTAAAGGACCTTACAGCTACAAAGGAAATGCTATCATAACTCCATACGCTTACGCATATTCAATTTATGAAATTGCCGGTCCGGCTGTTGCCAAATGCGTCATTAATGCTCAACTGCAAAAAAATGAACAGATTGTTATAGATAAAAGATTTAAGACATCACAGATATCTGCTTTTCTGAAAAATTGAGGGAACAAATCATCCCAAGAATTGCAGAAGAATTTTGCCATTTCCATGATTGAAGCTCTTTCAACTTCTATAAAAAATAGCATTACAGAGATTGTTTCAAATATTAACAGCCTTATAAATGATACTGAAAATGCTTCAAAAACTATTGTCAACTGGAATGAGAATAAAACTACAGAGGAAATAAACAGCATTGATGAAGATGTTGAACTAATTCCTGAAGGTTTTTTGAAATTCACAATAGACGATGGAAAAATAGTGTTCGGTTCTATCTGTCAAAACAAGAAAAAAGACATTTACGTCAAAGATGATCGAACTCTTTATATAATCAGAAAGAAAAAACTGAAATCCATTGAGAACCGAAATCAGGAAAATATTACAGAACAGGAACTGACTCGCTCAGGATATAGCAGAATCAATTACAATTACTACAAAAATATCGTTGAAATTAAATAGTTATGAAGCAATTACCAATCTTACCCTTTTCTATGATATTATGCTTTGTCTGTTGAGAAACGGACAAAATAAATTTTTCTTCACCCAGGAGTTAAAACATGATCTACGACTCAATAACTAATCTTGAAATGTACAGTTCGATACATCCGCTGTTTCGGAAGGTCATTGATTTTCTGAAAACGAATAATATGAATGAGTTACCTGTTGGAAAGCAAGAGCTTGGAAATAACATGTATTGTAACGTTGATGAATACGAAACAGGCAATGCTAGTGAAAAATTCATTGAGTGTCACCGTAAGTTCATTGATATTCAGATTTTGGCAGAAGGTGTTGAGTTGATTGGCGTTGTTAGCCGAGAGGATTGTGAAATAATTTCACCTTACGATGAAGCAAGAGATTTCGAAAAGTTAAGCGGTAATCCCGAATTCATCACTCTGAAGAAAGGGCTTTTTGCAGTCTTTTTTCCTCAGGACGGACACATGCCCTGTGTGAAGAAAGAAGAAAGCTGTCGGGTGAAAAAGATAGTGTTTAAAGTGCCGGTGAATGCGGAAGATTAAAAGTCTACCCAACATCGGGTTACAAATATCCTCTTTTATGCTTATTTGCTGAAAAATAGTGAAACACAATATTTTTTAGGCGTAATTATTAGTGAAGATTTAAAAATAACAATTGGAGCGAGGTGAAAAATGAATCTATTAAAATTGAATTTCTTGTTCGTTACCGTACTTTTCCTGATTCAGGGATGCAACAGTACGACTTCCAGTGAATCCGAAATATCAGGAAAAGTCGTCTTCCTGAATAGCACAAATCCGGTTCCCTATGCAGATGTGTATATTTTCTCCAATCACAAGCAGTTGTTCATGGGGGATTACAATTTCGAAAAGAAAATCAGCGCTGACAGCAATGGCAGATACAGTTTCAAATACGACAAAGACAATCGATATTACCTCTATTCAGAGTATACAGGAAGCGATTTCAAAAAATATTGTGGGCAGAAAGTCTATGTAGATACTCCGGATAATTCATCTTCATTAGCTGCAGAAAACATCAACATGTATGAAGTGCAAAACTTCTCAAATTTACAGCTAACTTTCACCAGTGAGGTCGCAGGAGTAGATACTGACAGTATCAGCGTAGTGCTACAGAAACTACAGGGAGCTGAATATGTTGACGTTGATTCATTTGTGACAACTGCCGAACCTCAATATCTGCTGGAAAATATGGAAACAGGATATTATATGCTGGTATATGAGAAAACAACTTATCATCCCGATCTTCATATGATTTTTACGTTCTCTAATACAAATGAACTTCCTTTTGTTAATGGTGTAAATAATGTACAGGCAAGCGCTTCACTCCTTGGAGATAACTCTGTTGATAAACCGGTAATTTATATTTATCCGGAGATAGCCGGACAATTTGAAATTTCGTTATCATTCAAGGATGGCGTAAATTTGACAGAATCTATACCGCAATATAACGATGGATGGAAAGTCTTTATTGATGATAAAGGAAGAATTGATAATACCTACGACTTTCTCTTCTATGAAGCAGCTTTGCCCGGCAACCAAAAGTTTGAGAAAGGTTATTGCTTTGCTTCTGATCAGGTATACCTCGGGATTAAGCAATTATTGATTGAAATTGGTATGAACGACAGAGAGATCAGTGATTTCCTGGATTATTGGCAGAGTCGTTTGAACGATTATCCCTTCTACAATGTCTGTCCGATTACTAACAGTGAGATAGATAATTTTGTCAGTTTGCATATAACTCCGGTTCCCGATGCAGTTTTACGAATCTGGCTCTTTTTCGAAGGCACAAATCAGAAGGAAAATCTGATAAAACCTTCTATCAGTAAATTTGTACGTGGGAAAACAACAGTTGTTGAATGGGGCGGTGTAATGCTGAATTAAGAACTGCGTTACCAAACAGGGTTTGGTAACGAGCAGAATATTCAACTGCGAAGGAGATAGACGCTGTAGGTCTCGTTCTCAGGTCTCGTCCCTAATCCTTTAAAAGTCTCGTTCCTAATCCCCTGATTAGGAACGACCAACGAAACGAAACAAACAGTAACTGGAGCAGATAAAAATAGAGCCGGTGAATCCACCGGCTCTTTTATTTCTAATCTAAATCAGCTTGTCTTTCCAGTGCTTCCTGCAAAGAAATATGTGATTTGAATCTGGTCATCTTCAGTTTCCCAAAGAATGAATCCACCAGTGAGTATATACATGGAATTACTATCAACGTCAGTATAGTTGCGAATGACAAGCCAAACACAATTGATACAGCCATAGGTTTCCAATCTGCAGTAGCTTTGGACGTAGAAAATATCATAGGTATTAACCCGGAAATTGTCGTCACGGTTGTCAAAAGAATTGGGCGCAACCTGGTCATTCCGGCATGAATGAGTGAATTCCAACGGTCAATGCCCTGTTCCCTCAGTCTGTTAACAAAATCCACCAGCACCAGAGAATCATTCACCACGACTCCCGCCAGAGCCACAAACGCCACCAGTGTAGTGAGTGAAAACGGCAGTCCGGTCACCAGCAGTCCAAAGACTACCCCGATGAACGCAAATGGAACTGTTGTCATCACGATCAGCGGTTGTACATAAGATCTGAATTGAGCAGCAAGTATAGTAAAAATCAAAAGCACTGCCACAATAAAAGCAAGGTACAATGAACCATAAGATTTTCTCTGTTCTTCTGCCACTCCACCGATTTCAATAAGATAACCGGGATAATTCTGATTGAAGCTGGAAAACACTCCTTCTTCTCCGGTAAGTTTGTTGCCGAAAAGAATAGTTTGTACATCATTGGGACTACGTTTCTGCATTCTGCCGTTTTTCTCAAACATTGATGTATTTGCAGTGATAGTAATTGCCCTTTTTTTGTTGTAGTGAACTATTCTGGATAAGCTTTTTTCAATCTTGAAATCAGCAATCTCTTTGAGAGGAATTAAACAACCGGAGAATGTTCTGATATTCAAAGCTTTGATGTTCTCAATATCTTCCATCTGATTTTTATCTGCTCTGACAATTATATCGTATTCCTTGTTGCCACTACCGCGGTATTTGGATATTTCAGTTCCATTGCAAGCAGTACGCACAGTGGATGCTATCATAGCCATATTGAGTCCGTAAAGACTGATTTTCTCCTGATCGGGAATAATCCTAAACTCCTTCTTTCCCGCTTTAAAGTCATGAGTTATATCCACAACGCCAGGAATTTTTTCCAGTTCAGCTTTTACCAGATTTCCCAGAAATTCTAATCTACTAAGATTTTCGCCTTTCACTCTAATCTCTACATCCTTTCCGGTGGGAGGTCCATCCTGAGGTTCAGAAAATTTGTAATCAACAATATCAGGCACTGTAACAATATACTCTCTGATAGCAGTTTTTATAAATTCATGACCATATTTTAAATCGTCCCTTTCTATCAGATCAATAGAAATCTGGGCATTGTGAGTTTTGGAATCAATACTATAATTCTCTGATATCATACCTACATTGGTAACTATTGCCTGAATATCATCCTTTGCTTCAAAGTTCAATATGAATTCTTCCACTTTGCTGACAGCATTGTTGGTCACATCAAGATGGGTACCAACCGGAGTCTGCATCTGCAAAATAATTGTGGAAGGAAGCTGCTGCGGGAAAAACTCAAACTTTATCAAACCTGAAAATAGTACTACCACACTTAATATTGCAGTGAAACCAATTAAAACTACACTTAGAATTCGATGTCTAAGAGCAGCAACGAGAATTCTTCTATAATAACGTAGCAGAAAACTGTGTAGCGGTACTTTCTTTTTGGTTTTAGTGTCATCCAATTTCACCTTGGCAAAATCTGCCAAATGTGAGGGAAGTACCACCAAACTCTCTATCAGTGAAGATAATAGAGCTATTGATACAACTATCGGAAACACCCGCATGAACTTTCCCATCATTCCTTCCATAATCAACATAGGA
>JAQVBK010000222.1 GCA_028690365.1 Candidatus Cloacimonadota bacterium | reverse complement strand
TTACTATATTTATGGACAATCGTAAACTAAACAAAGTGATTGTCGGTCTCGAAGCTGAACACAAGAAACTGGATACAGAACTCAAGAAAACTGTAGCTGAGATTGCCAGAGAACCTGAAGTTAGAGAAAGACTAGAGCAAGTAAAAGAAGAGGTTTTCCTCACCAATAAAACCATGTACACCAATGATGACCCAACAATTACATTATCTTACTTATTTGATATTGTTGACACTTACAAGAATTATCTGCTCTTCAATTATTCAATAGTTGCTTCGGGAACTGCTGAAGCTGATAATTCCGTAAATTATAATTTATATTCAATCGAAGGTACTACTTACATCAATCTATTCTATGTATTTCTCGATCAATTAGAACGACAGCCTTCATTCTACACAGTTGAATCTGTCAATCTGAATATGGACTCTACGGAAGATTTTGGCATGGTATCTTTTAATATAAAACTAAAAGCATACTTCTCGCCAGATAGTACTCCGATTGAATCCAGAAAACTGGCAAAATATAAAAAACGAACACTTGAATTCAATCCTTTCTATCCAAGAGTTCATCCTATTATTCTACCTGAAGACAAAGAAGCATTTGATAAATTGGTTGATTGTGAATCTGCTGAGATAGTTGCTTTAAGCAGATCAAGTGTTTTCGTTAGACAGGGTAGCTTAATCAGGTTGTTAAAAATTGATGATAGAGTCAAATTTGGTCAATTGGAGAGCATTAATTTTGATAAACAGGAAGCTGTATTTACAATCAGTAAACACGGTATAAAGGAATATGTTTACAGAAGATTACAAGAAAATTTAGATAAATAAAGAGGTAATAATGAAAAAAATCATCTTATTATGTATATTAGTGACTTTCATCGGAAGTATTTTCGCTCAGAAAGACGCTAATGGAAAAAACGATGTGATTAGTTTCTCCAAAAATATTCAATTCGTTGAAGCAGTAAAAGTTTTTAAGGAACTTTACAAAGAGAAAAAAGACACCGTTCTTTTAGACTTTTCCGGTCATAATGCACCAATTGATATAGAAATCAATCAGTTGCATTGGGAAGTTGCATTCAATAGTATATTAGCTCAAAATGGCTTGATACTGGATGTAATCGATGAAGCTTCAGTTATACGTAAAGCTCCTCAAAGAGTCGAAGAAGAGAAGAAAATTTTAGAGGAAAAAGTCTCTACAGAAAATGATGAGGTTATTATCGAAATAACTTTCTTTGAAGCAGATCAGGGAGCTCTAAAAGAAGTAGGTATTGATTGGTCGACCCTTGTTGACGGAGAAGTTAAAATCAATGCAAATGCCAAGAACGCTTCTTTTGTTACAGAAGATCTTTTCAATGTTACTATGGGACATACCTTTGATGCAGGTGATTACACTGTAGACCTAAATACTATTTTCAAGATTTTTGAATCAAAGAACGCAGGACACATTATTGCCAGACCCCAGGTTACGGTTCAGTCAGGTGAATCGGGAAATGTTCAGGATGGTATTGATTTTTCAATCAAGACTATGGATGAAGCTGGAAATGTTACCGACAAGTTTTACAAGAGCGGTATTGTAGTAGAAGTTGCTCCTATCGTCAAAGAAGAAGATGGCAAAAAATTCATTCACCTCGAAGTTTCTGCAGAAAAAAGTAGTGCACGACCTGATCCTGTTAGCACTCAAGTTCTAATATCAAGTGTAAAAACAAAGAAGATACTGTTTAATGGCGAAGAGACAGTTATTGGCGGCTTAACAAGTAAAGAAGAAACTTCCGTCAGAAAAGGCATTCCTTTTCTCAAAGATCTACCATGGTGGGTATTGGGTATTAAGTACTTCACTGGTTATAACAGCAAATCTGTAAAATTCAAAGAACTGATTATTCTTATTAAGGCAACTGTACTTAATTCAGCTCACGACAGATTTGATACAAAATCTAACTATGAACTGGAAGTTAAAGAATTGAGAAGAGGCTTACCATCCACTGAACACCGATTATTAAAACAAGAATAACTCAAGCAGACTTCGGTCTGCTTTTTTTATATGACTGAAAAACACGCTCACTACATTTTAAGACTTAAGGAAAAAGCAGTACTGCTTTTCTCTGCAAGTTTAATTATTCCTTTCATACTTTTCCTCATTGTTGGATTCATCGGCATAAATAAAGTTTTGCTTACCAGAGACAAGAACTATCTGAATTCCGCTCTTGAGATTATTAATTCACAGGAGAAGAAAACCAAAGACCAACTAGCTTCAGAAATACGCTTAATAGCAAAAAATATAGAATCTCAGAGTGAAATTAATGAAATGATAATTGAAGATATTGTTTATAGTTTTCCGCAAAATATCGGTTATTTGTTGAAAGGCTCAAATACAAATCTTGGCAATATCTCTCTTTTCGACACATTTATCAATGAAATTGTGACAAGAGTAGAAAAAGACGAAACTGAAACAGGTCTGTTATTACACAATAAAAGAATTCATTTCATTGGCTATACGAGAGTTGTCGCTGATTCGGACACCATGGCATTGGTAGTATTGCAACCTTATCAGACTTCAAATATGCTTCTAAATTTTCTGAAGAACTTCAATGAGTCAGTTATAATCAACGATGATGAACAGTATTATGTCAACCCTATTGATAAATCCAACAAAGAAATGCTAATTAAGATAACATCATCACCTAATCATATCTTTTTTGATAACTCATCGGGTATGTTATCCAGCATAAGCCTCATTAATAATATTTATAGTCAACCTATTGCTCTCAGAACCCTCAGCATAGACAAATCTTTCATCAGGAAGATCAAACTGTCATTCTGGTTGGGAGGACTTTTATTAACTATCATATCATTGTTATTTGCCGCTCATCTGTCCAAGGTCTTTGTAAAATATCTTCTAAAACCTATTGAAGATTTAAGTCGCCAGATGAATGAAATCGCTTCTCAACCTGTAACGTCCAATACCATAGATGTAAACAAATATCTCTCTTTATCGTTGATTGTTAATTCATTCAATAACATCCTGGACTCATTTAAGAGATATTACAACTCAGTAATGCGATATGAAAAAATTGTAACTAACCTGCGCGAATGTATCTTCTGGGCTGACTCAAAAGGTTTAATCGTTACGACCAACAATGCTTTTAATGCATTATTCTCAGACTTTTATAATAACAATGAAAACTATAATTTCTTTCAACTATTGAAGTTAGAAGAGAGTTACGTTGAAGATAATTTACCGATTGACGGACAAGAGATAATTGTAAATGGCTCTTTCTTTTTATTCTCTTTGAACAAATTGGAATTTGAAAACAACATCAGCTATATTGGGTTGCTACTAGATATAACTGAACAAAAACGATCTGCGATTACCCAGAAAAAATTGGAGAACAAACTTATTTTATCGAAAAAACTTGCCGAAGTTGGTCTGCTTATTGAAGGAATATCTCACAACCTTAATTCTCCACTAAATAATCTCCTTGGTTATGCTCAATTACTTCAGGCTGATTATCCTGAGAATAAAGATGTAAAAAAAATCATGGAAAATGGCGAAAGAATGGCAGATATCATCAAATCTCTTATGAATAGAATTTCTGAAGAGATGATATTTGCTCCACATAAAGTAGACATTAATGAACTTGTGAACAAAGAATTATTATACTTCAAGCAAAACCTTTTCTTTAAGAATATGATCAAAACTGCAAAAGTTCTCTCTCCAGACCTACCTTTATTCACTTGCGTATACTCAGATATTAGTCAGAGTTTAGCTAACATCATCAGCAATGCAATTGAAGCTCTCCAACAAAGCAGCGTTAGAGAGATGAAAATATCAACCGATTATGTAGATGAGAATATCCTGATAACAGTTAAAGATTCCGGATTAGGTATTCCGGATGATATTATGCAGGAGATTGCTGAACCATTAGTTTCCAATAAAAGAAGCACTAACAAAATAAGAGGTGTTGGTTTAGCAATCACAAAGCAACTTATTGAGCCTTATGGCGGCTCATTGCAGATTGACACTGAGATAAACAAGGGAACTACAATTACTATTATTCTACCAACAAGGAATCAAACAGTTTTTTAGGAGTTGTGATTAATGAAAAAAAACATTTTAATAGTTGATGATGAAAAAGATACTTTGAGCATCTTTAACAGATTTTTAGAAAACTCATATAATGTTTTTACTGCTCCTGACATTGAATCAGCCGAAATTACTCTAGGTAAAGAGAATATAGACTGCATTGTAAGTGATCTGATAATTCCCGGTTGTGATGGTTTAGGATTTGTAAAAAAACTCAGGAACAATTTTTCTGATATCCCCGTATTGGTAATGAGTGGAAAAGCCACAGTAAAAATGGCAGTTGAAGCTATGCGTGAAGGCGCACACGATTTTATAGAGAAACCTATTTTAAACTTTGATATTCTTCCTGTACTAATAGATAAAGCACTTAAATCAAGAGAAATTATCGCTGAAAATATTTTATTAAGACAGAAACTCGAGAATAAATTTAGCAAATCTGAATTCATTGGTGTTTCTCAAAAAATTCAGAAAATTTTTAACATTGTCAGAAAAATCTCAAATCTGAATACTACTATTTTGGTACAAGGTCAGACTGGAACAGGTAAAGAACTCCTAGCTAATCTAATTCATAATAACAGCCAGCGAAAGGATAAGCCTTTTGTCCCGGTAAATTGTGGTGCAGTCCCTGAAACTCTTCTGGAAAGCTTGCTTTTTGGTCACGTAAAGGGTACTTTTACTGGTGCAGATAAAGACAAGCAGGGATTGTTCGAAGAGGCAAACGGCGGAACACTTTTTCTGGACGAAATTGGCGATACTTCAACTGCCTTTCAAATTAAGCTGTTAAGAGTTTTACAGGAAAAGAAAATTAGAAGAGTGGGTGGAAATCAGGAAAAGGAAATTGACGTAAGAATCATAGCTGCTACCAATAGGAATCTTGAAGAAGAAGTTAAAAAAAACAATTTTCGAAAAGACCTGTTTTACAGATTGAACGTTATAAAAATTGAACTACCATCACTTAATGAAAGAATTGAAGATATTCCGTTATTGGCAAATCATTTTTTGCGAAACTTCATGAAAGAAAATGAAGTAACAGATTACAAAATTTCCAGAGAAGTTATGGATATAATGAAAAAGGTAAAATGGGAAGGAAACATCAGAGAATTACAGAACGTTATCGAGTATTCCGCAGCACTATGTTCTGATAAAATGATAAAAGAAGAAGACTTGCCTGATTACTTAAAAACAAGACATGAAAGTATATCACAAATTGATATGTCTTCAGATTATTCTTCAGCAAAAACATATTTTGAAACTATCTACTTTAGAAAGCTGATGCAGACTTCAAATGGCAAAATGAATACAGCTGCCGAAATCTCAGGTTTAA
>JAQVBK010000221.1 GCA_028690365.1 Candidatus Cloacimonadota bacterium | reverse complement strand
TTCCATTCTGTCAAGGAGTGGCTGGGGAATTGATTGTTCTGTATTTGCAGTTGTTATAAACAGGACATCCGACAAATCATAGCCTATATCCAGATAGTGGTCACGGAAGGTATTGTTTTGTTCAGGGTCCAGAACTTCCAGCAGAGCTGAGGCAGGGTCACCCCGAAAGTCTTTACTAAGTTTATCAATTTCATCCATCAGAATCAATGGGTTACGTACTTTTGCTTTTTTTACGCTTTGAATTATGACGCCGGGAAGTGCCCCGATGTAGGTACGCCTGTGACCTCTGATTTCCGCTTCATCACGTACTCCGCCCAGAGAAAGGCGAACAAATTCTCTTCCCAAAGCTTTGCCAATTGATTTTCCCAAAGAGGTTTTACCAACTCCGGGAGGACCTACCAGGCAAATGATTTGTCCTTTGATTTTTTTAGAAAGCTTTAACACTGCCAGATATTCAATAATTCGCTCTTTAACCTTTTCCAGCCCGTAATGATCATCATCCAGAATTTTTCTGGCTTCTCTAATATCTATATCATTTTGAACCGGATCTTCCCAGGGTAATTCCAGCAGTAAATTGAGATAATTGTAAATAACAGTGTACTCTGGAGAATTTATCGGTATCCTGGCAAATTTTTTCAGCTCACTTTCGGCTTTTTCTCTTGCTTCAGGTGAAAGATTCAGCTTATCTATTTTTTCCTTGAATAACTGCCATTCGTTTCGTTCTTCCGGAGATATACCCAGCTCTTGATTAATAATATTCAATTGTTGCTGCAGGAAGAATTCTTTCTGAATTTTGTCTATTTTATCTTTAACCTTGCCCTGTATCTTTTTCTCAAGTTCATGAAGTTTTATCTCATGATCGAGAGCATCAAACAAATTTTGTAGTGATTTCATCATACTGTCGATTTCATAGATGAATTGTTTCTTGTGGAAAGGCAGACTAGTGTTGCTCAAAATATAATAGAATAGTTCATTATAACTGTTCTGGTCTTTTATCGCTTCAAACAATTCTTCCGGCAAGGCTGGATTGATGGTCAAATATTTTCTGAACTCAGTTTTCACTGATCTCATTAATGCCTGTGACATGAGATTAAAGACATCCATTTCTTTGTTGTGTGGTTTGATATAAGCGTTTCCGGATGTGTGTGAAAATTGAAATTTCTCAATGTAGATTCTTGATCTTCCCTCCAGAAGAACGCGAATATTTCCATCAGGGAGTCTGAACAACTGCATAATGTAGCACAGTGTCCCGATTCTGTATAAATCCCTTGCTCTTGGCTCTGTTTCATCTGTGTGTTTTTGGGAAACACAAACTATCAGACGATCATCTGTATTGAAAGCTTGTTCTGCCATATTAATTGAGACTGAATTCTCGGCAATAACCGGCAAAACAATTCCGGGTAATATCACATTATCTTTTATTGTCAGCAAAGGCAATTTGATTTTTGGGGTAGTAATTTTTTCTGTATCAGTTGTATTTTTCACTATGTCCTCTTTACTAGAATTTTGATATCAGACCGAAAAAGGGATTCTCGTCTTTTTCCTGTTCAATAGTTGTGGAAATACCATGACCCGGCAATACCAAAGTGTCTTCCGGTAACAGAAACAATTTGTTAACAATTGAGTCTCTAAGCATTTCATAATCTCCGCCGGGAAGGTCTGTTCTGCCAACACTTTCTGCAAATAAAGTGTCTCCCGAGAAGAGGATTTTATTATGCAGCAGACTTATGCAGCCTCTGGTGTGTCCGGGAGTATGAATAACCTTTAAAATTTTTTTACCCAGCCTGATTTCATCACCGTCAGTTAATTTTTTTCCGGCAGCAACAGATACATATTTTTCACCAATCCCAATACTCAAATTTTTGACAGGATCCAGAAGCATTTCTGCATCAGCTTCGTGAATAAAAACCGGGGCAGAGAATTTCTGGGAGAAGTAGTTGTTGCCGCCAATGTGGTCGCCATGGCCGTGAGTATTTACAATAGCTTTAATGATTAACTGTTGCTTAATGATGTCATTGTACATTTTGACTGATACATCGGCAGGGTCGATAATAATTGCTTCCTTAGTGTCGGTATCCCAGACCAGATAAGTGTTGGTGCCAAAATTCGGTAGTAGATTATATATAGAATATTTCATGATTACCTCGTTAATTTTCATATTCATCTAATTCGGAATCATCAGATGTACGGATCCATTTTTTATTCTCATCAATCCAGAAGCTTTCGATAAATTCTCTGGATTGTTTTGCAGCTTCGATTTCGTTGATAAAAACGAATTTCTCTGCTTTTTCATTCATTGCTATATGGATGGGGATTTTTTTTAAATCAGGTAAAATATCATTCTCAGGTTTTTTTTGTCCATAGAGAATTACAGCTTTTTCAGTCTGGATTCTTGTTGAAAAATGAATCAGAATAGAAGCCGCTATAGTTAGCTCTTGCTCAGTGGGAAGTTCTCTTGAACACAGTATTCCCAGAGGACCCGGATAATCTTTGCAGTGCATTATGTAATGGTTTTTTGCCCAGGTTTCAAGCCGGTAGTTTTCTATCTGATTTCTACCGATAATTAGCTTACAGTTTTCAGATAAGCGAAAATGTCTGCCAAAGTGAAGCAACTCAATATCTTCTCTGGAAAACATGTCATGGTCGATCAGGTCTTTCAGTTTGAGTGAGAATGATTCAATAGTTAAAGCGCAACCTCCGTTAGCACTGGGATAGTACTCTATACCCATTTTTTTTGCGAGAGCAATTTGCCGTTTTCTGCTACGACCCTGTATGTCGAGCATATCGTCAATGTTTATCCACCCTTCTCTGATAGGCAGTGTGGGAACAAGAAGCTTTTGGCTGAGAGGTCTGACTATCAGATCACGAACTCCGCTTATTTTTGAAACAGAATTCATTGAATCTTTTCTTTGCGACATAGGTCTCTGCGACAGAACTTCACCTGAAATGATGAAATCAATATGATATTCTTCCATTCGATTGGCAAGTTCTTTAAACATGAGTCCATGGCAGTCTATACAAGGGTTGATATATTTTCCGTAACCATATTTTGGATTCAAAAGCATTGCCATGTGTGATTCAGAGATATCAAATATTTCCAAGTTTAAATTGTTCTTTTTTGCAGATTTAATGGCAGCTTCGGGTTTGAAAAATGGTGTTTCCATAAAAACAGGAATTACTTCATAACCTAATGACTGCATTAATTTTACGCTGATAATACTGTCTAGTCCACCGGAAAAAAGGGCGAAGATTCTATAACTTTTCATTTCACCTGCCTATTTATGTAAGTATATGTAAAATTTACAGATAAAGTCTGACGACAAATCTGAATGTCTTTTTTGAAAAGAGAGTAATTTTGTCAACCAGAGGCAGCAGTTAGACGTTGGATTAACTATAGAAATTCTCTCATCTTTTTACCAGAAGTTTTATTTGTGAAATTCCTTCGTTGCAGGTGAATTGTATATCATCAGACATTTTTTTAATTAGAGTGAAACCCACTTCTGAATCAAGAGTTTCATCGGAATAAATAGATGAGTTTGTGTTTTTGCAAGTGAACATTATTTCGATTTTGCTGTTTTTTTCTGAGTAAGAAACAGTCAAATGGAAGTCTATTTCATCCACATTTTGTTTGTGATACTCTATCAATTCTTCTGTAATGAGGAGAATTCTTTGTACCGTGGTTTTTGGAATGACATGTTTCTCACAGAAGTTTTCAATCTCTGCATTCATAGCGTACATATCATAGTTAGGAGAGCTGATATGATAATTGAAACTTCTCACTCTATTAATAAAAGCTCTGGTTTTTTCTTTGAGGGGGTTGTTAAAAATCTCTTCAGGAGTGCCTTCTTCATAGATTAGTCCTTCATCCATGTAGAAAATACGATTGGAGACATCTTTTGCAAAATCCATTTCATGAGTAACTATTGCCATTGTCATTCCGTCTCTTGCCAGTCTTCTGATTACCGCCAGAACCTCGCTAACCATGGTGGGATCGAGGGCAGAAGTTGGTTCGTCAAAAAGGATAATTTCAGGTTTCATGGCCAGACATCTGGCGATTGCTACGCGTTGCTTTTGTCCACCCGAAAGCTCATCAGCGAAGCTGTTTGCTTTATCTGCCACTCCGACCATCTGAAGTAGTTCCATTGAGTGTTTTACAGCTTCAGATTTGCTGACACCCAGTAATTTTATGGGAGCGATAGTAAGATTTTCTAAAACAGTTAAGTGTGAGAATAGATTAAATGATTGAAATACCATACCCATTTTTTGGCGAATTTTACAGATATCAGTGTGTTTATTCAGAATATCGGTTCCATCAATAACAATTTTTCCACCGCTAGGATGTTCCAGTAAATTAAGACATCGCAAAAATGTGCTTTTTCCGGTTCCGGAAGGTCCTATTATTGAGATAACTTCACCCTGTTTAATCTCAGCGTTAATATCTTTGAGGACAGTTAATTTCCCGAATTTCTTTGAAAGATGTTCTACTGTTATCATTTTGCTCTCCTGATTTTCCTTAGTTTGGGATCAGTGCTTCTCTCTATGTAGCCCAGAACCTGAAGCAGCAGCCAGGATAACAGAAAATAGAGAATTGCTACCATAAATAACGGGAAAAAAGCATCAAAAGTACGACTACGAATTAGATCGCTGGCTTTTGTGAGATCCTGAACTGCGATATAACCAACTACAGAGGTCATTTTAACCATCGAGATAATTTCACCTTTATAGACAGGGAGTATCATTCTGACAGCCTGAGGTAGTATGATGTGCTGAAAAGTTCTGAATTTGCTGAATCCCATTGAGATACCGGCTTCATTCTGACCTTTGTCAACGCTTTCAATACCGGTTCTGAACATTTCAGAGACGTAGGCAGCAAAATTCATCCCGAATGCAATAACTGCCACAATTACCGGATTGATGTTAACGGAAGCAAAAACTATATAAAAAATCATCATAAGTAAGACCAGAACCGGAGTTCCCCGCAGAACTGAAATATATATTTTTGCTATCACAGCCATAAATTTTAAATGAGACATTCTCATAAGGCAAATTAGGGCACCGAGCAGTGTACCGAAGATTGCCGATAGAATTGAAATGATCATTGTGGTTTTTAATCCATTCAGAATAAGCAGATAGCGTTTTTCCAAGATGATATTGTTGTTAAAACTTTCTTTTAGACGGAATAAAAAACTGTCATTCTCCTCTTGTTCTATATTTTTGTAACCTTGAATTCTTTCTTTTAGAGTAACTACTGCGGTTTTAAAATCCAGGTAACTATCTGAAAAATCAATCATTTTTTTTCTTTCTTCAGAGATTGAAATACCGTCAGCAATCACATCAACTTTACCGGAAGCCAGAGCTGCGATAAGGGAAGAGAATTCCATGGTAATTATTTCCAGCTTGAGTTG